>NZ_WQNP01000091.1:0-32856 GCF_018783905.1 Ruminococcus sp. MCC718 | reverse complement strand
TATCATGCCGGAAATCCAATCGGCTATACCGATTTGACCTCTGCCTACTGGCAACAGCACATCATTTGTGCCGGAAGAATTAAGCAATAGAAAGGACTTGAAATATGTTTAAGAAGAAAGAAAAAACAATGAAAGAACCCAAAGAAAAGAAAGTGCGTACCATGAAAGTCGGGACACACAAGAAATCTGTCCTGCTGTTGTGGGCGGTACTTCTTGCAAGCACCAGCTTTGGCGTGTACAAGAACTTTACCGCCATTGATACCCACACAGTACACGAAAAAGAAATCATTCAGTTAAAGTTGAACGACACCAACGGGATTGAAAATTTTGTCAAGAACTTTGCGAAAGCCTACTACTCATGGGATACCAGCAAGGAAGCCATTGAAGCAAGGACAACAGAAATCAGTAAATACCTTACCAAAGAATTACAGGACTTGAACGCCGATACTATCCGAACAGATATACCAACCAGTGCGACTGTTACAAATGTGCTGGTCTGGAATGTAAAGCAGTCTGGAACGGACGATTTTACCGTTGCCTACGAAGTAGATCAGCAGGTAAAAGAGGGAGAACAGACACAGGCAGTCACAGAAAACTACACCGTGACCGTTCATGTGGATAAGGACGGTGCAATGGTCATTACCCAGAATCCAACCCTTGCTCCGGCGGTACAGAAATCAAAGTATGAACCGAAAGTACAGGAAGCAGATGTCAGTGTCAGTTCCGACACAGTCAAGGACGCTACCGCTTTCTTGGAAACATTCTTTAAGCTGTATCCGACAGCTACGGAAAAAGAACTTGCCTATTACGTCAAAGACGGTGTGCTTGCTCCTGTTTCCGGCGACTATGTATTTTCGGAACTGGTAAACCCTGTCTTTACCAAAGACGGCGATAACCTCAAGGTCAGTGTGTCTGTGAAGTATCTGGATAACAAGTCGAAAATGACGCAAATCTCACAGTATGAGCTTGTGTTACATAAGGACGATAACTGGAAGATTGTAGAATAAATAATCAAGGCTTGCGTCATAAACCGTATAGTATGCTCCGCAAGCCTCATTTCGGTATGATTTGCAAGCTGATTAATATAGTTGTTACATTTCGTTTAAGAGATTATAATAATTAAAACAGCTAAAATCTATCAATTTTTAACAGTAGTATGTGGACATAGTTGATAAAAAATTGCTTTTTCAATGATAAGATATATTTCTAAGGAGGAACGAGATATGGCACAGAGCATTTTGATTGTAGACGACGAAAGAGATATTGTATCAATGCTAAATCAATATTTTTGCAAAATTGGTTATGTAGTATACACAGCAATTAACGGAAAAGAAGCACTGAATGCAATCACAAAACATCCAGATATTATTTTATTAGATATAAATATGCCAGATATGAATGGTTTTACAATTTGTGAAAAAATCAGGAATTTTGTGTCCTGTCCTATTATTTTTTTAACAGCTCGGATTGAGAACTGTGATAAAATCAAAGGATTTGCTGTCGGTGGTGACGACTATGTTGTAAAGCCTTTCTCCGTTGATGAATTAGAAGCCAGAGTTGCTGCACATTTGCGGAGAGAAAAAAGACATGGTTCGTCCGCAATAGTTCAGTTCGATAATAATATAGTAATTGATTATTCATCACGAGTTGTTTTTTATAGAAATGCTGAAATAAATTTTACGAAGAAAGAGTTTGATATTATTGAATTTCTTTCACAAAACAAGGGGATTATTTTTGATCGTGAGACAATTTATGAAAAAGTATGGGGCTTAGATGGTTCTGGCGACAATTCTGTTATTACAGAACATATACGCCGGATAAGAACAAAATTCCTTTCTATAGGCGACAATCCTTATATAGAAACTGTCTGGGGGTGCGGATATAAATGGAAAAAGTAAAGCGAAAAATTTCAAGGCATTATATTGACAACATGAGTATTAAAAATTCATTTGTTTTTTATGCTCTTATTTCCTTAGTGATTGGTATTGTAATAGGTGTTATATCTATTACTCTTGTAGATGATTACAGAATAAACCTTAACTATAAATATGAGGACATGACAACAAGGTATGATATACCTGAAAATGGTTCATTTACAGCGAAATATAACAAAGACCAAACAGAATACACAATATATAATGCAAGTGAAAAGGAAGTATGTAATTTTGTTGTAGACTATCAAAAGGAACGTCCAGTACAAGAATATATTTATCCTAATCATGTTTCTTACATTGAAGTTTCACCAAAGTTTACTAAACATGATAGAATTGTGGATTCTGCTCTAGGTGTGGTTAATATTGTCACCATTCCTATTGTTCTTTCAATTAGCATGATTCTTTGTGTGACTATCTTTGTAAACCGAAAATTAGTAAGACCCATAAAGTTACTGACGAATGCATACAGAAAAGTCGAAAACAACGAACTGGATTTTACGTTGCCTTACCCTTATAAAGACGAGATGGGGAGGCTGTGTCTTGCATTTGAGAAGATGAAAAATTGTTTATATCAAAACAACCAAAAAATGATACGGCAATTTACTGAACAAAGGAGATTAAATGCTGCTTTTTCACATGATTTACGCACGCCTTTAACAATACTAAAAGGACATACCACAATGTTGTTATCATTTATTCCCAAAGGATTAGTTTCTCAACAGGAGGTACTCGACGAATTATCAACAGTACGCAACAATGTGGAACGGCTTGAAAAATACGTTAGTGCTATGACAAACTTATACCGTTTAGAAGATATAGAAATCGAAAAAGAAAACATAAACTTTGACTTCTTATTAAAAACCTTATCAAATACAACGGAAATGCTCTGTTCTGATATAGAATATACGATTAAAACAAATTGTAATAAACAGCAAACTCTATTTATCAATCTTGAAATTATCATACAAATTTATGAAAACCTGTTGTCTAATAGCATTAGATATGCTAAGTCGATGATAGCTATTGATGTAAATAAACAGGAGGAATTTTTATTGATTACGGTCTCTGACGATGGCTGTGGTTTCAAAAGTACGGATATAGAACGTGTAACATTACCATTTTATAAACCATCGCAAGATACTACGTCTGAACATCTAGGTCTGGGATTAAACATTTGTAAAATATTATGTGAAAGGCATGGAGGTACAATAAAAATTTCAAATAATCATAAGGGGGGAGCCTGTGTTACAGCTTGTATAAAAATTGCATATGTTGATGAAAAATAGACATTTTCCCCATATAATTGCATTAAGCACTTATAAAGGAGGTTTCGATTATGAAAAAAATTATCTGTATTATTTTAATAACTGTCACAAGCATTTTGTCCGGGTGCAATTCAACATCAGATGAAGAAATAATATCATCACAGGATTTCAAAGAGAATTATGAGGTTTCGTCCTATGGAACTGAGGAAAAAATTAATACTTTATCAGATGTTGAGCTTACATCAAGTGAAAAAGAGTATTCTGACTTAGAAAACGCAAAATTTTTTTTAGAAAATAACTCCAACAAAGAGTATCATTATTCTAAAGCTTATTTTGAAATTGAAGCGGAGCAATCAGAAACATGGTATCAATTAACTCAACTTTATGACCCATCAAAAGATAACGAAGATGATGCAGTTATAAATCCCACCGAAAGATTAAGTTTATCATTTGATATTTCCTCGGTTTATGGCGAACTCCCATCAGGGCACTATAGAATAATAGTAAGTATTTCTTATTTCGAATCCCCTAAAGATTGGGATTATGACACTTATTATTTGGCATGTGAATTTACATTAAAATAGTATATCAGAAAGGAAACAAATGGGAACAGCAAAATGGATATACTGTCCTATATGCAAGAATAAAACAAGAACAAAAATCAGAACGGATACTAAGTTGATAAATTTTCCACTGTATTGTCCAAAATGCAAACAGGAAAACCTAATTAATGCCAGCAAATTAAAAATAATAGTAATCAAAGAGCCAGACACTTAGATGCAGAGCCGATAATTCAGAGGATTTCATATCTCATAGATTATCGGCTCATTTTTATTACCTATCATCATATCCCGTATGATTGGCAGGCAAATAAAAATGGAGGAACTAATCTTCCCCCACTTCCTTTGATTTGATGATACCAGCAGCGACGCTCTCCATGACAACCATATCTTTGTCGTCGAAAGTATCAAGCTGTTGTTCCAACTGTCTGCGGCGAGTGCTTTTTACTTTGTCACTGGTCGGCAGGAAAATTTCATCAACAGACACATTAAGTAGAGTTACAAGGTCATAAAACACCTGTAAACTTGGGTGCTGCCCTTTATTCTCAATATTCGTCAGATAGCGTGGGTCAATTTCAATTTTTGCTCCCACCTGTTCACGGGTCAGACCTTGTTTCATCCTTGCCGCTTTGATGGCAAGACCAAAGGCTCTGAAATCGTATTTATCTTCTGTTTTACGCATAATTAATCACCTCACTACATTTTACTGTTCCTAAAGAATTTGTGACAGGTACAGTAAAACGTATTGCAAGGTTTATCAGTTCCTATAAACAGGTAAATAACAATATATGCTGCTTGGCGGTAAAAAAAAACCGTTGTCAGCAGTAATGCTTTTATACGTCCTTTTAGATAGAACGACGGTTCATACAGCCGCCGTTTTATTTTTGTCCAACGGTGAACAAACTACTGGTTGGTTTTGTTTTAGCGGCTTCAGGAGGTAGCCGCATGGAATGCCTATACATTCAACAATATTCGACCATTGGTAGCTTGTTAAAAAAATCCGTTTAACTTTTGCGGATTATATCGCTCTTGTATATGGTTTTTCACATCACATAGCAGGAACAATTTATAAGGCACAAGAACAGCACGTCAGTATTGCTCTTGTGCTTTTTTGCTACTTTAAAAAATTTTTTGATTTTTTTCTGATTCGGGTTACAAATCGCCCCTCCGTGTTGAGTGTTAGTGCGGAAAGAGGTAAAAAGCCTTTTCGCTTTAGCAACTTCAACTTGAAAGGAGGTGAGATTATGAAACCTTCTTCATTTGAGAACGCTATAAGACTTCAATTTGACTGTCTGGCTCGTAAGGTGATTGGCAGAACTGTAAAGAACTACAACAAAGAACTTGCCAGACGTGCAAAGCATGAAATATCTTTCTGTGAAATACCAGAGCTGGAATTAAACCAGCTGGGTGTATCGGACGAATACTCGCTTGAATTTACTTCCTTTGATGTGTTCGGTACAGAAGTTCGTGTCTATGATGAGAAATTATGTGAAGCAATCAAAAAATTAAGTGAAAGACGACGCAATGTTGTGTTGATGTTCTACTTTCTGGAATTACCAGACGCAGAAATCGCAGAGATTTTGGATATTTCCAGAAACTCTGTTTATAGAAACAGAATGTGTTCACTAAAGCTCATTAGAGATATGTACGAGGAGGAATTATAACATGATGAAGTCTACAAAAAAGTGTCCTCTATTCTCCACAATCAGTTTAGCTGCTGATGGCGACGAAGTGGCAATAGAGAAAATTTTAAATCACTATGACGCTTACATATCAAAAGCAAGTTTACGCCCGTTCTATGATGAACACGGAAATATGTATATTGTGGTCGATATGGAACTGAAAGGCAGAATTAGAGCTGCCCTTATTAAAGCAATTCTAGGTTTTGAAGTCAGAGTGAAATAAGCGAATATATACGGAGTGTGATACCACCTCATTCCAGCTCCGTTTTACAAGTGTTCTTTGAAAATTGAATAAAGTAATCAGATACGTTTGATATGCGGTGAGCCGACGGACTGGAACGCCATGACCCATGAAAAGGAGGGATAAAGAAGCGAGCGACCACGCCAGTGATCTGTAAGCGACTGTTGGAAAAGTTGCTGCCATGACCCGTATATCAGAATAATGATACACTCGCATGGTGCGGTTCACCCATCAGAATGGGAATGGTGAAATTCCAGTGGAGCTTTCCAAAGCCATCTGATTACTTCTTACTTTATAGACAAATTCTTTCATAATGTACAAGCATTTTTGCATACTTTGTAAATATATTGTAGTGAGGTGGTTCAATGGCAAATGACGCAAAGGTAGTTTGCAAGAATGTTTTTAAAAATTGTGATAAAGCGGCGTTTACAAAAGCATTTACTCTAAAATGGATAGAGTTGATAAATCAATATGAAAAAAATAAAGGAAGGGCAACTCCTGCCAGATGATAGACAAACTATCCTACAAGATGTTATAATAACATTATGTAGAGATAGTTTGTTTCGTCTTCTCAAAAAGGAGAACGAAGCATGATAGAATCAAAATCAAGAGTTGCTATTTATTGCCGCTTATCAGAGGAAGATAGAAACAAACAATCAGAAACAGACGACAGTAACAGTATTCAGAATCAAGATGTAATATGTAGAGGGTGGTTTCTACCGCCTAATACTATTACATGACTGGCGGCTCATTTGTGGTGAATTGGTCTGGCAGTTGTGGGAAAGGAAAAAAATCCGCATAACTGCTGACATTTTAGCACGAAGGGAGCATGAAAATGAAGTCTATTTTTGAAGAAATGGGCGGCACATATACGAAGGTTGGCGATTACTATATCCCCGACCTTGCGCTGCCGGAGACCGAGGAATATCAGATCGGTAAGTATGGCCGTATGCGCCGCCGCTACTTGAAAGAGCATCGTCCCGTCCTTTATGCACACTACCTAACAAGCTGCACCCTGCATGAACATCTTGCAGAGATAGACAAATCCTGCAATCAGCGTATGGAGATCATGTGCGAAGCTATGGCACGACTGGAAGGTGTGACCGAGGCACTTAAAGCTACCGATCAAATGGAATGGGTACGGCGCATGAACAACATTCATAACCGTGCAGAGGAAATTGTTCTGACGGAGCTTGTATATTGCTAAACACATGTTAGCCCCGCATCAGCATGAATGAACGCTGGTGTGGGGCTAATTCTGTATCACTTAGCTCTTTATATTCCAGTAGCCTTTTCGGTCAGACCCGATGCGCTCGATGATTCCTTTTTCCTTCAGCTCCTTCAGACGCTGAGAAACTGTTTTTCTGCTGATAGATAGCTTATCTGCTATGGTGGTAGATGTGTATGCAGGATCTTCGGAAATCAGGGCCAGAATTTGCATGGATTTTTCATCCAAGGTTTCTGTTACCTTTTCTGTTACCTTTTCTGTTACCTTTTCTGTCACCTTGTAGGTGGCAGATCGAATAACCCGATCCTCTGACGCTGTAAACTGAATCATAATATCGCCGGGATGCACGGTGTACGCAGGAAGCGGGCTTCCATCTTCCTTGCAAGCCTGACAGATTTTCTCAATACCACGTCCCCAGCTCTCGATGAAGCCGGTCAAATAATACACATTCGCAATCGCCGTGTTGTAAGGGCGGGATGCGTGTTTGGACATCAGGCTGTCTGCCGTCCAGTTGTCTGGAAGCCTACCACAGTTAGCGATATACAGCTTATCCTCATACACGCTGATCTGAATCGGAACGCCGCTTTCATATTGCTTGTGGCATAGAGCGTTAAGAAGGGCTTCACGCAGGGCAGCGTCGGGAACAAAATAACGCTCAATGCGCTGCATCCCTTCGTAAGTGATTTTCGCTTTCATATATTTCAGATGGATGACTTCAATGATCTTGTCAATCTGTTCCAACAAGGAGCCGTGAATTTCATCCTGATAACGGAGATCGGCATCATTCTCGAAAAAGCCGATTTTTGTGTATGCGCCCAGCTGCCAGCGGTCAGGGTCTTTGCAGAACAGCAGCATCGCTGCGTTGGTATAATACCCGGCATTGGTCAGACGCAGCTTTTCCATTAAATCCGCTTTGTCCTCGTCTAAAACGCTTTGGTCGATCCGGCCCTTCTTGGCGGCAAGGGTCTTGAATCTCTTGACCAACTCATCATCAATATCATCCAACGTAAATCCCGGCAAGGGCATATTATCCCACGAAGCACCACGTTTGCGTAGAATGAAGCTCTCCAGTTCTGGGCCAGAAAGGGTCTGCATGGTGCTGCCGCTTCTATAATAATAGACACCTTTGCAGTTTATGGCAACGGGATATGGTGGAACAACGATTTCCAGATATTCTTTCCCGTCACGCTCCAGCTGATTGACATCCACCACGATGCTCATGGCATTTCGGATTTTGTTTGGAACATCCTCCAGCAGCTTGCGGATATTGGGCAGGCCGATAACTTTTCCATCATCGTCACAGCCAATATAAATCTTGCCGCCCTGTGCATTGGCGAAGCCGCAAATCCATTCCAGATAGTCATCCTTCCACTTAGCTTTCCATTCTATGTTCTGATTTTCAGGCATTATTATCACCATCCTCTGATTTATTCTTTCCCCGGCTCTTATAAACATTATACTGATTTTTACACCTTGCACTGCAAAAAGCGGAGTTAGCCCGGTTACTCAGGAACACTTTCTGACACTGCTTGCACATCCGCAACGGCTTTGTGCTGTCCACCAGCATGAAGCTGAACATCATCTGAATCCCCAACAGCAGGGAATGGAAATCCCAATAGATCGTTGGCCTATCCAACAGCTCTATATGATAGGTGGGTGCAATGCCGCCAAATGCAGCCATAGACTTACGCAGCATATTCCGGCTTTCTTCCTCCATGGAATCATAGTCATTATAATAGAAGAAAGAGGTCAGCATATTAAATGCCCAATCCTTGAGTTGCTGTGCCACCCAATCGTAAGGCTCTGCATACGCCCGCTGGAAGCTCATGGTCTTTGCCATCGGCTCGTCCATAAAGGTCATGGTCAGTGCAATCATTGCCCGGTCGCTGGACACATTCCAACTGGATTCCACACCGTTCTTGACCACATCCAGCCTATCAAAGGGGTAAAACAGGGACAGATACTTCTCCGTCTCCATCGTTTCTTCCTTGATAAAATGGTTCTTTGGCAGATATACCGCCTCATAATCCATAAAGGACGGCGTGGTGGGCAGGGCCGTCATCAGGCCCAGCAGCCCATAGTGGGTAATAAATTCCAAGATTGCCTTTTCTACCTCTGGCTCAGAGCTTTTCTTGCCGTTCATCATCAGCATCCCCACATTCAGAGCATCCAGCACAATGTCCGGGGCTTCCTTGAGTGGGTTATAGACATCCGGCCTGGCATCCTTTGCCGGGGTGATGTATTTCTTCCCGTCCTTGCCTGTTTTGATTTCATAGCGTTCATACCGCACCCAATGGGAACGGGATTGCTCAAAAAATGTATTCATAACGCAAATCCTTCCTTTCGGTCATCTGCTTATCAAATTCAATCAGATCATTCGCTGTCCTTGCTGCTGCCAAGGGCAGCTTTCTTTTTCCTCGGCTTTGATTTGTTCTCCCGGAGGATAACGGCGTCCTTGCCATAGGCTTTCAGCAAAAGCCCATATTCCTCTAAGAACTGCCGTTCCCGCAGCGTTAGGCTTCCACAGTCGTTCTGTTTTTCCAAAAGGTAATCATAAACCGCTCTTTGCAGCTTCTTGTGGATATTCTTTCGGAGCTTTCTAATGTTTCGGTCTGTCTGTCCCCGTATCATACCCACCTGTATGGTGCTGTACTGCCGGATGGACAGGTAATACAGCACTTCCTTCTGATCAATGGTAAGGCTGCGTATCAGCTCAGAAATAAATGAGCTTGCAACCAACTCATGCAGTTCATAGGGGCAAGAAAAAATGATATCCAGAAAATTGCCGCTGGCAAGCTGGCGGTATCGTGGCAGATTCAAATACAGCGGAATCATCTTCGGATTGGGAACTGCCATGTATTCTAACGGAACATCTCCCCGGAGATTTTCATGGTCACGCTCCCGTCGTTCCCGATTCCGATCCAACCTGTCCCATTCGCTGACAACGTATCGAAAGTCGTCCTCTGTTCTTGCAGCATCCTCCAGCCGTGCCAACGCCTCTGCCCGTATCTGGCGCTTTAAGCGTTTTTCGCTGACAGGAGCAGCTTCTTCCTCTTCGTCCTCCAGTTCTACGGTGTAGTCCCTTGGGTTTTCGTCCTGCTCCAGCTCTCTTTCCAGCTCTAAGGCTCGTTCTTCGGAGAGGATTTCCTCTAACTGCTCGTTTTGTATCGTCAGATCGGAGGCTTCATCCCATTCGGTTAGGTCATCACCGTCATCCGGGAACAGGAGAAATGTTCTATTTTCATCTGTCATGACCTCACCTCCGAAAATTTTTTGAATTTCTTTCAAAAACAGTTCCGATTTACACCCCGGATTTCTCCTATTAGTGAGAGGGTAATCTGATAAGCGGTTATTTAGGTTACTTTTTCAACCCGTATCAAGAGAAAGGAGGACGCAAGTTGCGGTAGCTTTATGAAACATGACACAAGATGCCACCGACTTACATCAGTCGGAACCACCATTAGTATATCAAACGAACATGAATTTTTCAAGGAGGAACGCTATGGATAAAAACAAACAGGCACAGTATATGATAAGACGTATTGGCGGCACCACCTACAAGGTGAGAGTCGCTTTCAGTGAAAGTGGGAAAGAGACAATGGAGGATAAAATTTTACGAATGATACGCAACGAAGTAGTTACAAACGACGGAACTTGTGATATAATTGGTGTACCACAAATGAGCCGTCAGTCTGAAAGGAGCGCATCATGAGCATCATTCAGACTGAGGACAAGATCACCGCCTTATACGAACGACTTTCCCGTGACGATGACCAGATTGGGGATAGCAACTCCATTGTGAATCAAAAGAAATACTTGGAGGGCTATTGCGCACAGCAGGGGTACACAAACTTTGCCCATTACACGGACGACGGATTCTCAGGCGGCACATTTGAAAGACCGGCATGGAAAAAGCTGGTGGCAGACATTGAAGCTGGCAAGGTGGCTCGTGTGATCGTAAAGGATATGTCCCGAATCGGACGTGACTACTTGCAGACCGGCTTTTACACGGAGGTTATGTTCCGTCAGCATGGCATTCATTTTATTGCCATCGCCAACAGCGTGGACAGCAACGACCAGAACAGCAATGAATTTGCTCCGTTCCTCAACATCATGAACGAGTGGTACTTGCGTGATCTGAGCCGCAAGCAGAAAACCGCTATCCGTGTGAAGGGGGAATCAGGCAAGCCTACCACCAACAGTGCCATCTACGGCTATAAGAAAGACCCGAACGACAAGCACCATTGGTTGATTGACGAGGAGGCCGCCGCCGTTGTGCGGCGCATCTTCCGTCTGACCATCGAGGGAAAAGGCCCCTATGACATTGCCAGAATCCTTTTTGAAGATAAGGTAGAAGCTCCGGCGGTCTATTTTGCAAGGAAAGGCATTGGCGTTTGGAAAAGTAAGACCGAGTTCGCATATCCTTATAACTGGAGCGGCTATATTGTGGGGCAGATATTGTCTAAGCCTGAGTATATGGGGCATACGGTCAATTTCCGTTCCCACAAGCTGTCATATAAGGACAAGACCTCTATTCCTAATCCCAAGGAGGACTGGCTGATCTTCGAGAACACCCATGAGGCCATTATCGAGCCGGAAACATGGGAGCTTGCTCAGCAACTGCGGAAAACGCCACGGCGTATTGATACCATAGGCGAAGCCAATCCCCTGACCGGGCTTTTATACTGTGCGGACTGCGGCGCAAAGATGTATAATCATCGTTCCAGAGGCGGTACAGAAGGCACTCCGTATCCGTCGGATTTCTTTGACTGCTCCTCTTATACACTGGCACATCAGAAGCATGGAAAGGACTGCTGCGGGCACTATATTACCACTAAGTCGCTGCGTATCCTTATTTTAGAGACAATCCGCACTGTCAGCCAGCTTGCCATAGCAGATCGGGAAAAATTCACCGAGAAGATACGAGCCGCTTCACAGGTCAGGCAGGTGGAGGCGGCCAAAGATGCCAAACGAAAGCTGAACAAAGACCGTAAGCGCCACAGTGAGCTGGATACGATCATTAAAAAGCTCTATGAATCCTTTGCCGTAGGCCGAATTTCTGAGGAACGCTTTGACAGCCTGCTTGCTGAGTACGAAGTCGAACAGAAAAACCTTTCCGCACAGATTGCAGAAACGGAGGAAAGCCTGACGAGCTATGAGGAAGATACTGCCCGTGTAGAGCAGTTCCTTGCTTTGGCAGAAAAGTACACCGATTTCTCCGAGCTGACTACACCGATGATCAATGAATTTATTGATAAAATCATCGTTCATGCCCCGGAGCGCATCGACGGGGACAGAACGCAGGAGGTAGAAATCTTCCTGAAATTCATCGGAAAGTTTGAACTTCCTGCCCCGGAGCTGACAGCAGAGGAAATCAAGCGGCAGGAGCAGCTACGCCAGCATCGCATCAAAAGCCGGGAGCGCTATCAGTTGATTAAGGCCGGGAAGCACACCGTTGGGCAGCCTTTTCAGCTAACCTGTAAGTGCTGCGGTCAGGGATTTGAATCCAAAAGCTCGGCTGCTATGTTCTGCGGACCGAATTGCCGGGCGAAGTTCTACCGGCAGGAAGCGGCAGAAAACAGGCGGCGTGACTGCACTTGTGAAAACTGCGGTAAGACCTTTTCCACCACAAGAAGCAATGTCAAGTATTGCAGTGATGAGTGCCGATATGAGGGGCATATCAAAGGCCAGCGGGTTCGCAATGCAGCGAACAGGAAGGAAAAACTGGCAGCGGAGACAGTTACCTCTCCGGCTTAATATTTCCAATAAAACAATAAATTTTGAGGAAGCGGTTTGCCTTATATCAGGGCAAGCCGCTTTTTCTACGCAAAGGAGGACACATGAATTTATTCGAAACCGTAAAAAACAACGTCAGCCTGCGGGAAGCGGCACAGGCGTATGGCCTTGAGGTCAACCGGCACGGCAAGGCGCTCTGCCCCTTTCACAATGACAGACACCCCAGCTTGTATGTGGCAAACGACCATTATTATTGCTTTACCTGCGGAGAGCATGGAGATGTCATTGACTTCACTGCAAGGTTGTTTGATCTCAAGCCCTACGACGCAGCCATGAAGCTGGTGATAGACTTTCATCTTGACCCGGACAAGCCGCCCAGCGCAGCGGCACTCAATGCAAAGCGTATCCGAACAGAAGCACAGAAGCTCAAAGAAAACGAGCGTCTGTGCTTTTCTGTTTTATCGGACTATTACCGTTGCTTGGAGGAATGGAAAGCATACTATGCGCCGCAAACGCCGGATGAGCCAGTCCATGATTTATTCGTGGAAGCCTGCCACAAGCTCAGTCAGATTGAATATGAACTGAACATTCTCACCTTTGGTGACAGCTATGAGCGTCGGGAAATTGTACAGGACTGGATGACGGATGGTGAAATCATAGCACTAAAGGAGCGTCTGGAACAACTGCGAAAGGAGGAAACCTATGGACGAATTGAATACCCCAATGGTTATGCCGCCTGAAGAAAGCATTCCCGATTGGTATGATGGAAAACGCATCAACGAAGTGCTGTTTTGTCAGCAGTTCTTAAAAAAGCATCCCATGAAATGTGTCAGAGGAAGGCTGTTCACAGTGGATGGACTGATTGAGGACGAGGCGCAAATCGGCAATCTCATTCTGGAGGAGATCTCCGGCTGTCTGACCTCCGGGCTTTCCAAGGTGGTGGCAAATCTGCTGGCCAGTATCAAGCTGCAAGCCTATTCGCCGCCCCTGCCCATCGAGACTGACCGTATCCATGTGGCAAACGGGACACTCTTTCTGGATGGGCGTTTCACCGAGGACAAAAGCTATTGCAACAACCGTCTGAGTGTGGCCTATCTCCCCGATGCACCGCCGCCTGTGCGCTGGCTGCAATTTTTATCCGAGCTGCTTGTCCCGGAGGACATTCCCACCTTGCAGGAGTATATGGGCTACTGCCTATTGCCTACCACAAAGGGGCAGAAAATGCTCCTGATGATTGGTAAGGGCGGCGAAGGAAAGAGTCGAATCGGACTTGTAATGCGCTCCATGCTGGGAGATAACATGAATACCACCAGCATCCAGAAGGTAGAGAACAACCGTTTCAGCCGTGCAGACCTGGAAAACAAGCTGCTGATGGTGGATGACGATATGGATATGAGTGCCCTGCCCAAGACCAACTATATCAAATCCATCGTGACCTCAGAGTGCAAGATGGATATGGAACGCAAGGGTGTTCAAAGCTATCAGAGCCAGCTTTATGTCCGCTTTCTTTGCTTCGGCAACGGCGCTTTAACCGCTTTGCACGACAAGTCAGACGGCTTCTTCCGCAGGCAGATCGTGTTGACCACCAAGGACAGGCCAGCAGGACGAGCCGATGATCCATTTCTGGTGGATAAGCTGACACAGGAGCGTGAGGGCATCTTTTTGTGGTGTCTGGAGGGTCTGCGGCGGTTGATTGGGAACGAGTATCAGTTCACCATCAGCGATAGAGCCAAAGAAAATATGGAGACAGTAAAGCGCAGCAGCAACAATGTGATCGAGTTTTTGCAATCCGAGGGCTATATCCGCTTTAAGGCCGACAGCGAAGCCAGCTCCAAGGCTATCTATGAAGCCTATCTCCGCTGGTGCGAGGACAACGCACAAAAGCCTATGTCAGCAAATCGTATCAGCTCAGAGCTGGCCCAGAATGAACGGCTTTATAATGTGGAGGCTACCAACAATGTGTACGCAGCCGGAAAGCGGGTGCGTGGATTTATCGGAGTGGAGGCGATGAACTTGCTTCCTTATTAAATATGAGAACTGGACTTCAAAACTGCCGTACATGCCGTACACGATGTACGGCAGTTCTCAACTCCGTTTTCAAAAAGCTATTTTACCGCAAAATCAGCGTTCTTTATGTGCAATGTGCTGCGATTACCGCATTTTCTTGCGGTATAAACAGCGATTTGACAAAGCAAACGCAAAATCCAAAGACCAATCGGTGTACAGCGGCGTACAGCACTGGCGTTTACCGTACAGAGCCGTACACAAACAATCTATTTTCAAGGCCGCACAGCGGCAGAAAGGACAAACTATGAACTATATGAACAATAACCCTATAATCATCGGCATCGACCACGGCTATGGGAATATCAAGACTGCACATTGCTGCTTTCCTACGGGCGTGATCATCTCTGACAAGGAGCCGACCTTCAAAAGCAATCTGCTTGTCTACAACGGCAGCTATTACACCGTGGGCGAAGGTCACAAGGAGTTTATCTCTGACAAAATGACAGACGGTGACTACTATATTCTGACCCTTGCTGCCATTGCAAGAGAGCTGAATATCCGCAAGCAGACCTCTGCCCGTGTGCATTTGGCGGCGGGGCTCCCTCTTACTTGGGTCAGCGAACAGAAGGATAGCTTCAAGGCGTACCTGTTGCAGAATGAAATGGCGGATTTCATTTTCCGTGGTGTCAGCTATCATGTGGAGTTTGCCGGAGCGGACATCTTCCCGCAGGGCTTCTCCGCTGTGGCGGACAGACTGCGGGGATTCAAGGGCATCAATATGCTTTGCGACATTGGCAACGGAACGATGAATGTCATGTATATCAACGAGCGCCGTCCGCTATCTCAGAAGTGCTTCACGGAGAAGTACGGGACAAACCAGTGCATGATTGCTGTCCGGGAAAATCTCATGCGGCAGTTTGGCGCATCGGTAGATGATACGATTCTGGAGCGTGTGATTCGCTTTGGGACGGCAGACATCAGCGAACGCTACCTAACTGCTATCCAGAACACAGCGAGGGATTACACCGCAGGCATCTTCCGCAGACTGCGTGAGCATGAGTATGACCCGGAACTGATGAGGCTCTATGTTGTCGGCGGTGGAAGCTGCATGGTGAAGAATTTCGGAGAATATGATGCCAGCCGGGTGATGATCAATGATGACATCTGCGCCACAGCCAAGGGCTATGAGCTGCTGTCTGCACAGAAAATGCAAAAGAAAGGCGATCTTGTATGAAGCAAATCTACACAACAACACTTCGGCTGAATCTGGAGAACGAAGCAGACCGCAGGGCGTGGGAGCATTTGCAGAGCCTTGACAGGCGAGAATATCGTTCAGTCAGCAAGGCAGTCGTTTCGGCGGTCAACGCTTACTTTGACCGTAGCAAGCAGCTTGCCGATGATCCCTATCTGGAAACACGGGAGAAGGAGGACGCTTTCCTCAGCCGGATCGAGGATACCATCTCACGCAGCTTGCAGAGCTGTACGCCGGTAAGCCTTGGCGGTATCCTACAGCTTATGCAGAGCGCACAGCCTGCCGCTGCTCTTGTTTCGGAGGAAACCGAGGAGGACATTTCAGCTGCGCTGGATTTTGCAGACGGCTTTTGAAATTACTTTTCTTGATTTTACTACTATGTTGGTGGCAATACAATCCGTCTTTGCTACCAAATTGGCAATTCTCAGAATGAGGAAAACAATTTACCATCAGTTCTGCAGGGAGTTGGTATCTGTGTGATACCAGTTCCCTGCTTTTTACTATCACGAAGCCGCCCAGCGGCAGAAAGGAGCCAGATATGGCAAATAAAAAGATCATGACCAAGGAAGAATTGCAGGCCAAGCACCGATTGGAGGAGGCACAAATGCGGGATCGGGCGAAAGAGCGAAAGGCCCGTACCAGACGCTTGATTCAGGAGGGCGCTGTTTTGGAGAAAGTATTTCCAGAGGCTCAGCAAATGGAGCTTGAAAAATTAGAGGACTTGTTATATGAGAAGCTACACTAATCTGCGAGGGGCGTTCCGGGCAACCGGGGCGTCCCTTCCTTTTTTATCCCGAAGGGCGCACTTACTCACCACCTGCGAAGCAGGCGGTGGTATCCCTTCCGTTGGTCGGGCTCGTGCGCTCTTCACGAACTGTCCATCGGACACTTCTCCAGAGAGGGCAGGAAATGCCGCAAGTCAGCATTCCCTGTGCAGTCGGCGCTTCTGCTGATGCAGAGATTGCTGCTTGTCGCACCAATCCGGCAGATACTCTGCCCGCCTCCTGCCTGCGAAAACCTGCCACCGGCAGCTTTATCGCAGATATGGGCAGCAATGCAGCCCATTTTCTCTTTGCAAAGAGAAACAGAAACCAAGGGGTGGCGTTTTACCACCCCCTCACAAAATACGAATCGAGGTGAACGCAAATGGCAATTTACCACTTGGAGGCAAAGGTGGTCAGCCGGGGAGCCGGACGCTCCGCCTGTGCAGCCTCCGCTTATCTCAGCTGCTCCCACATCCTCAATGACTATGACGGAGTACAGCACGATTACACCCGAAAGCAGGGGCTTGTGTGGCAGGAGGTATTCCTGCCGGACATGGCCCCACCCGCATGGCAAGACCGAGAGGTTCTCTGGAACGCCGTGGAGGAAAACGAGAAAACCAAGGACAGCCGCTTAGCCCGTGAGTTTGTGGTAGCCCTGCCCATAGAGTTGTCCCTAGAGCAATGGCAGACGCTGTTGACGGACTTCGTACAAAACCAATTTGTCGCAGACGGGATGTGCGCCGATCTGGCAATCCACGATCCTGATCCACCGGGTCATAATCCACATGCCCACATTCTCTTGACGGTGCGCCCGCTTGATGAAAGCGGCAAATGGCAATACAAAACGGAGAAGGAATATCTCTGCAGCCGTGACGGTGAGGAACGGGGCTTTACCGCTGCCGAGTTTAAGGCTGCACAGGCTGACGGATGGGAGAAACAGTACCAGTACAAGGTAGGCAGGAAGAAAGTGTATATGACACCATCCGCAGCTGAGGAACATGGATATGAGCGTGCCAGCAAGTATCCCAAAAGCACCAAATACGGGAGACAGAATCCCATTTCTGAACGCTGGAACAGCGAGGAACAGCTCCTTATCTGGCGCAAAGCATGGGCAGATGTGACAAACAAATATTTGGAGCGATACGGTCATGAGGAGCGCATCGACCACCGCAGCTTTGTCGAGCGAGGCATTGACGAGCAGCCCACCATCCACGAGGGCGTGATTGCCCGTGCTTTGGAACAGAAAGGTATCGTGTCCGACAGGTGCGAACTCAACCGTCAGATCAAGGCGGACAACAGGCTCCTGCGGGAACTGAAGGCGCAGTTCAAGAAAATTACGGAGGCGGTGAAGAACACGCTGCCCGCTATTGCAGAAGCGTTGGAAAAGCTGCGGGAAAATATGCTGATCTTCTGCTATCAGTTAGGGCATATCCGCAGCAGCAAGAAACAGATGACCGGTGCCTTGAATATTCTGAAGCCAAATCTGGCACAGTACCGCTCCCTTGTGCAGCAGATAAAGGAAACAACCAAAGAACGGAAGTCCCTACTGGCTGAAAAGAAATCCCTTCCTGCGATCCACTTTGTCAGGCACCGTGAGCTTGCCTCCAAAATAGCCGAGTTGACGGAAAAGTTAGAGGAGCTAAAAAGCGAAAAGGCTATGCTGCTTCATTCTCTGGAATACCCAGAGGACGCCACAAGCGATATCTTCCAGCGCCAGATTGACCGCTATGAAGATAATCTCAAACGGCTTGAGGCGCAGGAGAATAAGTATGCCGGAGAGCTGGAGGCTGCATTGTCTGAGTATGCCGAGCTGAAAGAGCAAGCTTCCGGCTTTGATTCCTTGCAGCTTTATCTGGAGCGGAAGGCACTTCGACCTGACAGAGAGAAAGCAGCAGCCCAACGCATTGAAGCGGCTTATGGCGACAAGTTCAGTTGGTGGTTGATGGAGAGTGGCCTACGGGATGTGTCTGGCTATCTTGACGAATATGCACAGGAAAAGACAATGGATCGAGAACTGCGGCAAAGGCGGCGATCGGAGCGGCTTGAGCGTAAGATGAAAAACAGAGATATGGAACGTTAAAAGTGCTGGAGGTTGAAACTTCAGGTGAAGTCTGTGACATAGGGGGATGGAGATAATCCCTATACGTCAAGCGTAAAATAAGCACCGGTATGGGTTTTCCATACCGGTGCTTGCAATATTTAATCGAATTCTATCACTTAAAATCAAAAGAGTTTTCCAACAACTTATCAAGTGCTGCCATCAGTTCCGCTCGAACAGCCTCTCTTTCACTTTCTCCGCCTGCATTTTCGATATAGATGGAATAGTTATCAAATGTGATATAGGCGTAATAGATCACAGTCTTAATTCCTTCGCTGTTTGCATTTGTAACGAAGTAGCCAGCTTTAACTGGCGTATCTCCAACCATAGATACATTTCCCTTGCCAATTACGGTAGTATCCATAAGATTGTTCCCAGACAGCGAAACAACAAATTTCATATCGCTGTAATGACCATCAAAGCCAACAAATGCTACATCGTCCAAGGTAAAGAGGGCATCTCCGGAAATCGGAAGATCACCGAAAATAGTCTGAACCTCATCTTTGGTCAATGCTCGTGCTTGCAAGTTCAAACTCAGAGCAGAGGCTACCGTATCTGCTTTAGTGAAAGATATGGTAGTTCCATCACCTAATGTAGCTGTTTCTGTACTTTTGCCGAATAATCCCATACTAAACACTCCCACCACGATTAGACAGAGACACGCAGCAATTGCCCCAAATTTCAGCCAAATGCTTTTTTGTTTCTTTGCCTGATAACTCGCCGTTTCTTCGATATGACGGCTACCAATGCCACCAACGGCGTCAGAGATGTTCTTTCGTGTCATAAATCATACCCCGCTTTCTGTAAATGATTTTTAAGTTTGCTTCTGATTCGGGAAAGGCGAACAGACACATTGTTATTTGTTGTACGAAGCCTCTTTGCAATTTCTGTAATGCTATCTGAGTACCAATACCTTGCTACAAACATAACCCTGCTTTCCTGATCCAAGCTGTCAAGGAAACGATCAATTTCCTGTGACAGCTCCTTTGCATCCACTTCCTGTTCAATAGTAGATGCAGAAGTTAGGCACTCTTCCAACTCATCAAGTGCAACATCATAGTAACTGTTTCGCTTTAGTGCAGTATTTGCGTGGTATTTTGCGGTAGCGATATTGCGGGTAATACGAAAAATATAGGTTCTGAGTGGGTCAGGTCTTTCTGGAGGAATTGCATTCCACGCAGCAAGGTATGTATCATTTACACATTCTTCTGCGTCGGGTTCGCATTTCAAAATGTTGTTTGCAATTCTTTTGCAAGTTGAACCGTATTTTGCAGCAAGTTCAGCTATTGCCTGCTCAGTACGAGCAAAGAACAGTTCAATGATCTTCACATCCTCTAACAAGGTATCCACCTCCTCACCTATGTACTATGGATCTGGCGGACAATCTTACAGAAGCGAGGGAAAATTTCACACCTTTATTATAGTACATTGCAATTCTATTTTCTATCGCCTCAGCAAAATCGTTTGGCACCAGTCGAGGTCGCTCGGCAGTCTGAAAATATGGTCCTTCGGTTTTGGTAGAGTTGCTCGCAGCAGAGGAGGCGTAACAAAAAATTAAAGGTAGCTGCCCGGACAGAATGGGTTGGGTGGAAAAATAAATAATATCCGAAACAGGATGACGGAAATTGTTAGCGCCGAGTTAATTCGTACACAGTTAGTGTTTAAGTGTTTACAAACAGCCCATTGATATTGTTCGTTTGTGCGTATATAATATATATAACTATTTGATGCGGAGGTAAACTATGTTTGAATACATGACAGTACAGGATGCGGCTAAACTTTGGGGAATATCGGTGCGTCGTGTTCAAAAGCTGTGTGAGGAGAATCGCATTGATGGAATTGTTCGGCTACCTCGTGCATGGCTAATTCCCCAAGATGCCCAAAAGCCGGCTGATGGAAGATATAAACAAAATAAAAATGAATTTATAGCTGACAACAAGGAGAACACACGATGAGTAAATTGTTATTAGTGGAGGATGACCAAAGTATCGTATCCTCATTATCAGACTATTTAGGAAATGAAGGGTTCAAAATCGAAAATGCTCCCGGTCAAAAAGAAGCAATAGAAAAATTGGATAGCGACCAATACGATATAGCCTTGGTGGACATTCAATTATCAAACGGAAATGGTTTTTCTGTTTGTTCTGCAATTAAAGAAAGAGGAACTATGCCAGTTATTTTCTTAACGGCTTCTGATGATGAATATAGTGTTGTGGCTGGGTTAGATATGGGGGCTGACGATTATATCAGCAAACCGTTCAGACCAAGAGAACTGCTTTCAAGGATCAACAGCGTATTAAGGAGAACTAAGAACACACAAAACATTATCAGTTACCTCGACTTAGTTGTGGACACAAATCAAGCAACCGTATCAAAGAATGGGAAAGAGATTTTGTTGTCTGCTATGGAATATAAGTTGCTGTTAGTCTTTTTGCGTAACAAAGGTATTGTCCTTTCTCGCAGAAGATTGTTGGAGCTTTTATGGGACACTACTGGGGAGTTTATCAATGATAATACATTGACTGTCTATATGAAAAGGCTACGTGACAAAATTGAAACCAATCCGCAGGAGCCGGAAATCATAATTACCGTTCGTGGGCTTGGCTATAAGGTGGGTTGATATGGACTTTATCAGAAATAAAGAAGTTAAAAGGCAAATTGTTGTCAGCAGTATTCTTATTCTATTTTGGGGCGGCATTGGCATTATCGTTGATAGCAAAGCTGTGTGGATTGTTCTGTCGGCTATCATTTCATCCAGTGCAGTTTCCCTCTTTTTCACATATCAGAGATACAAGAAAATTGCTGATTTTAGTTTGCATATTGATAGGCTGTTACATGGAGATGAAAAAATTTCTTTTGGGCAGTTTCAAGAAGGTGAGTTATCTGTTTTACATGATGAAATATCCAAGATGACAAGACGGCTTATTGAACAGGCAGAAGCTCTGAAAATGGAGAAAGGTAATTTGGCAAATGCTTTAGCCGATATTTCACATCAATTAAAAACACCTTTGACATCGCTGAATATCTTAAATGCTTCTCTGTGTAATGAGGAACTGACTGACGAAGAAAGGTATGAGCTGATCCGCGAACAGACTATGCTCTTATCAAGAATGGAGTGGCTGATAGCCACACTTCTGAAAATATCCAAGCTGGATGCAGGAACGATTACTCTAAAGCCACAGGCGGTATACTTAAAAGATGTGGTAGAAAAAGCAATTCGTCCTCTGGAGATTGCGGCAGAATTAAAAATGCAGACAATCACGCAAGTGATTCCGGCAGAATTAAAACTATCTCTTGATACTGATTGGACTGCTGAAGCCTTGGGGAATGTAATCAAAAACTGTATCGAACATTCACCAGAGGGCAGCACTATCGAAATCAAGGCAATAGAAAGACCTCTTTTGACACAGATCATTATAGAGGATAGCGGAACAGGTTTTCAGGAAAAAGACATCCCCCATTTATTTGACCGATTTTATCAAGGAAGTGGCTCTACAATCGGTAATGCCGGTTTGGGGTTGGCTCTGGCAAAGACGATCATTGTCAATCAGGGTGGTGTCATCCAAGCGAAAAATCGGGAGTCAGGCGGTGCAAAATTTGAAATCTGCTTTTATCGGGGGACTGCTTAATGCAGCCCCTTTTTAAGTGACATTTTTGTAATGAAAAAGTAATGAAGCAGTCACTTGGCTTTGCTATACTGAATTGCAAAAATATATGGAGGAACTTTTTATGGAGATATTAAGAGTAGAGAATATCTGCAAAACCTATGAAATGGACAATGCTCCTGTCCATGCTTTGTCAGATGTTTCTTTTTCCGTCGATAAAGGAGAGTTTGTTGCAATCATTGGAGCATCTGGGTCTGGCAAGTCTACCCTGTTGCACATTTTAGGTGGTGTTGACAGACCGACTTCGGGAAAAGTATTTGTGGATGGACAGGATGTTTATGAGCAAAATGAAGATGAATTGGCTGTATTCAGAAGAAGGCAGGTTGGGCTTGTCTATCAGTTTTATAATCTGATCCCGGTTTTGACTGTCGAGGAAAATATCACGCTGCCGATTCGATTGGATGGGCGTAAAATCAATCAGGAGCGTTTGAAAGAACTGCTATCCACACTCAAACTGGTAAAGCGTAGAAAGCACCTGCCAAGTCAGTTATCCGGCGGTCAACAACAAAGAGTGGCAATCGGACGAGCGTTGATTAACGCACCTGCGATTATCCTTGCGGATGAGCCAACGGGAAATCTGGACACGGAGAACACAAGGGATATTATGAAACTTCTGCGTGAATCCAATGAAGTCTATCGCCAGACAATGATCCTGATTACCCATGACCGTGAAATCGCAATGCAGGCAGACCGTATTCTGGAAATTCAGGATGGCAGACTTGTGAGGGATGAGGTGATACGCTGATGAATATGATTTTCATGCTTACACTCAGGAATCTGTTGTCGAATAAAAAGCGTACCCTACTCACACTTTTAACCATTCTTTTGTCAATCAGTATGATAACCGCTATTCTCTGTGGGGGATGGTCGTTGGTTGATTTTTTGAAAGAGAAAGAAAAAGTGTATGGTGGCGATTATGACTACTACATGGAGGATTTGACTTGGGAGCAGGTTCAAGAGCTATATAGTCAAAACAATGTAGGCGAAGTTTCGCTTCTCCGCTTTGCCGGAAACAGTTTTTACGGGGAGAAATCCAACAGTACAATGCTCTCCGTTGGCGAGATTGACGAGAACTTTACCCAAAGATTTTCGTTAAATCAGTATTTGCTTGCAGGGCGTTTCCCGCAAGATGAAAATGAGATTGTTATTTCAGAATCTTTTTTGAAGAAAAACAACATGAATACAGAGATTGGAGATACGATTTCTTTAACTCTTGGTTCAAGAATTTGGGATGAATATAATGCCCAGCTTTCCGGGCTGACAAATTATAGGGGCGAAGAAGAAAGCTTCGTTCCAACAAAAGAGAAAGCGTATGTAGTTGTTGGTATTCTGTCAGATGTGAATGACTCAAAAATCGCAGCAAACTATAATGCCTTTGCAGGTGTTGACAAAACGGCATCCGATTTTGCTGCGTATGTCAAGGCAAAGAATTTATCCAATTCGATCTATACAGAAGCCGAAGAAGTGGCTGCGGCAGTAGACAGTCATGTAGCAAAGTTTCATTCGGAATTGTTAGTCTATCATGGAATTACCGGGGGTAAAGGAGCTGCAAAACTGATTGCTTTGGTGGTCATGGTCGTTTGTCTTTTGATGGCTGCATCTGCTTCAATGATCAGCAACGCCCTCTCCATTTCCTTACAGGAACGAATTAAGCAGATGGGAATGCTATCCAGTATTGGAGCCACAAAAGGGCAAAAACGCCTTAGCGTATATTTAGAAGCCTTCCTTTTGGGAGTGGTGAGCATACCCTTTGGATTGGTTGTTGGTATCCTGCTATCTGCTCTGTTATTAAGTGTGGTCAGGGCAGCTTTTGGAGAAACATTCACTTTTGGCATCGTAGAACTGTCCTTGAAGGTAAACGGATTGATCCTGCTCGTCAGCGGATTATCCGGCATTGCTTCTTTGTACTTCGGAAGTAGAAAGCCTGTGAAGCAAGCAGCTAAAATTACAGTTATTGAAGCGATCCGCCAGTCTAACAATGCGGTATCAAGAAAGAAATTCCGTGACGGAAAAATCGTTTCTTTGGTTTTTGGCATTTATGGTTCGTTAGCAGCAAAAAATATTAAGCGTAATCCAAAACGCTTCCGAGCGATTACCGGCTCTATTTTCTTGTCGGTGGTAATTGCCCTTTCCTTATATAGTTTCTCTGATTTTATGCTTTATCAGACATCCTTGGATATGAAGGAGGACGGTTCCTGTTATACTGATGTGATTTCGATGATTCAATACAAAGATATTCCTGTCGCAATCGGGGCATTATCGGATGAAAATATCACTGCGGATGTTTCCTATTCTTTTCAGCGATATATGACCGCTGAATTTTCGCAGGAACAAATCAATCCTGATATGCAAGGATATTTTATCAATGGTACGAAAGCAGAGGTATATGTCGTAGGATTGGACGAAGAACATTTTGTCTCTTTTTGCGATGAAAATGGATTCAGTCTGGATGTGACAAATTTCAATCATGGAATTTTGCTCAATCAGACTATGGGATACTATAATTCGGCACAAAATCGGGTAATTGCAGGCTCACCGTTTCTTATTGAACCGGGAACAGAAATCATTCCGCTGGGGGCATCCGAGGATGCCTTGCCGATTATCGTGGAAGAAATCGTTTCAGAAGAAAATGCAAATATCCAATCCATGTTTGTGAGAGATCGAGCTGTCCTCATCGTGCCTTTAAGTTATTTTAACTTGCTGATAGATGATAACGCCTATGTGGAAATGAGAATACAGACAGCACAGCATAAAGAAGCAATGGAATGTCTGGCTGACAGAGGATTTCCGCAAACTGTGGACATTGCAGCCGCAACGAATAATTCCAGACAGGTATATACGATTGCAAAACTGGTAATCTGCCTGTTCTCGATCCTGATGACGGTTATTATCAGCTTGAATGTTTGTAACACTATCTCGAATACGATTCATTTGAGAAGAAGCGAATTTGCTGTTCTGCGTTCTGTTGGTATGACTGCCAAAGGATTAAAATGTACGCTATTGCTCGAAGCTGTTTTGTACGGCGTAAAAGCATTGGTTCTTGCGTTGCCTGTGAGCTTTTTGATTCATTGTGCTATCTACTACTTCATATCGTCGGGTATGACACCATTTGCTTTTTATATGAACGGCGGTATTTATGCTCTTGCAGTTATGGCTGTCGGCGCTATGGTATGTATCGCTATGCTGTTTGCTGTTAGAAGCGTATCAAAGGTGGAAATTGTAGAGGAACTGAAATTGAGCAATATGTAATCATTCAATCTAACAAAGCAACTGAAACAGAGGTAATAGAAATTGCGTAAAAAGAAACTGGTAAAGAGAGTTGCAGGCATTGCTTTGACTGTTGGTGCAGTTATACTTGCCATTGTATGTGTTGGTAAAGTAAATCGCATTCAGAACGAAAAAGATATTATTGGCACATGGAAGGATGCAAATGCTGAGGAGATATTTACCTTTCAAGAAAACGGGGAACTTGCTGTGAGTAAAGATATGCCCGATTCGGGTCTATCCTGCGGTGACGCATATTATAGTTTTTCTTACTCGGATATAATCTGTGTTACACAGGGAAATAGTAGTGTAGAATTTGAGATAGAAGTAGATCAAAACGAATTGAAAATCTTCTTCATGGGACAAGAATATCTGGAATTGGAAAAGTAATGATTACAAATAAAAGAAAACCATTGAGCCGATAATTCGCATCCTTTGCGGACTAACGGCTCTGCATATATTTTGAACGCTATTTTCAGAAACATTGTGTTTTGCAGAAAAGCCCCTTGACAAATTCCATCTCAAAAGTCAATGTTACTTCAATACTCATTAGAGCATGGTTGGGAAGTCTACAACATATACAGTGATGATGATTACACTGGTTCTGACAGACGACGACCAGAATTTAACAGGTTGTTGGAGGACGCAAAGAATCGTAAATTTGATATTGTCCTTTGTAAGACACAATCCAGATTTACCAGAGAACTAGAATTAGTGGAAAAATATATCCACGGTCTTTTTCCTATTTGGGGTATTCGCTTCATCAGCATTGTTGATAATGCAGATACCGCTAATAAAGGAAATAAGAAATCAAGACAGATTAACGGTCTGGTGAATGAGTGGTACTTGGAGGATATGTCAGAGAACATTAAAAGCGTTCTCACTGACAGAAGAAAGAACGGACACCATATCGGTGCTTTTGCTCTGTATGGTTACAAAAAAGACCCTGACGTAAAAGGGCATTTGATTATTGATGAAGAAGCTGCGGAAGTTGTCAGAGAAGTTTTTACACTGTTTTCACAGGGATATGGAAAGACCGCCATTGCCCGTATGCTGAATGACAGAGGAATACCAAACCCTACGGAATACAAACGACTTCATGGTTTGCGTTACAAGCAGCCTAAAACGAAAAACAGTACCCTATGGAAATATTTTGCCATATCAGATATGTTGGTGAATGAAATCTATATCGGGAATATGGTTCAAGGGAAATATGGCAGCGTTTCTTATAAGACAAAGCAAAACAAACCCAGACCCAAAGACGAGTGGTACAGAGTTGAGGGTACACATGAGCCGATTATTGACCGTGAGTTATGGGATAGGGTTCAAGCATTGGTAGCTCAAAAGGCAAAACCTTTCACAGTTGGCACAATCGGTTTATTTGCCAGAAAAGCTCGCTGTATGAATTGTGGTTATACAATGCGTTCGTCAAAGAATCATGGTAAGCATTATTTACAATGTTCTAACCGCCATGTAGCAAAGGACGCTTGTATAGGTTCTTTCATTTCAGTAGACAAATTAGAAAAAGCTGTGATTGATGAACTTAATAAGTTATCCGCAGAATATCTTGACAAAGATGAGCTTGAACAAAATGTGCAATTCAACAATGACTTGCGAGGTCAAAAAGAAGCTCTGGAAACGGAGATTGCTGCTTATCAAAAAAAGATTGCGGAATATACAAAAGGAATCCGAGAATTATATTTAGATAAGGTAAAGGGTATTCTTTCCGAACTTGATTACTTGGATTTATCCAAAGACTTCTCAACACAAAAAGAAAGGCTCGAAAAACTGGTGATTGATACGCAGAAACAGCTTGATGTTATTGAAAGAAAAATGCTGATTGGCGACAACAGACGACAGTTAATCGAGCAATATACAAATCTTGAACACTTAGACAGGGAAACGGTTGAAAAGCTGATTGATTATGTATTGGTTGGCAAAAAAGACCCTGTAACTAAGGAAGTACCTATTGAAATACATTGGAATTTCTAGGGTTCTCATATCTGGCAGCTAGTATGCCAGATTATCGGGAACTTTCTTTTAAAACCTCAATGTTGTCTTTATACAATCGCACCCTCAGCGGCCATATCTTCGTACAAATCGGTCATCGCATCCCCTTTTGACTGAAATTCACATGCATTAAATGGAATACCGCCGGCGGCCTGTGGCCAGATTCCTACCGTATGATCCACATAATACGGTGCCAGCCCGGATTTTTCGATTTCTTCTACCGAAAGACCGCGTGTAAGCTGATGGACGATCGTTGATACCATTTCCAAATGTGCCAGTTCTTCCGTTCCGATATCATTTAAGATTCCCATGATTTTTCGATTCGGCATGGTAAAACGCTGGGACAGATAACGCATAGAAGCACTAATCTCGCCATCTGGACCTCCGTACTGACTCATGATAATCTGGGCGATTTTTCCATTCGGGTTTTTAATATTAACCGGATACTGTAATCTTTTTTCATAATTCCACATATCAGCAGCCGCCTCCTTCCCATGGCCAAGGTGTTTCTACCCATAAAAAGCTTTCACTTGCCTCATCGTCTGCGGTATCAATGGTAAGCGGTCCATAATACTTTGCATATTCTTTCAATGTGGCAATTCGACGATTTTTGTGTTCCATAAAATAGGAAAGGGCTGCTTCATCACACGGATGGGTATCTAGATAAAGGAGCATATCATTGACAGCAAAACTACATTCATTGATTTCATTCAGTAAACTTTTTTTGTCCGGCTGCCGTCTTCTTCCGCATTCCGTATTTTTGTCCGGCTGCATATCCATCTGCTGCCGATTAGGCATCGGTTGTCGGTTGTTTGTATTTCGCATACAGGAATTGTTCATTCTGTAATGATTGCAGCTATTCATTGACATCTGCCTCCTTTTCCGCAAAATGGTTTTTCAAGACATGGAAATATGGTACCTGCCTTTAAAGCATGACATAAAGAAAACGATTTATCAAATTTTTGCCATGGAACATATGCCATAGCAAGTGGATACTGTTCCAGGCAAGATTCTTTTTCTGATTTCTGACAGCAAAAATTTTGATACTGCAACTGTTTTTCCTCCTATTAAATAATCAGTTCAATATAAGTTTATGAAAAATGCTATAAATAGTTCCTTGCAGTTTTTTAACTGTTCTGTAATATAGGATATCTTATTGCTTTTCGCAATTGAAGCATGGGAATTCCTTGATTTGGTTAAATACTACCCGAGTTGCGGAAAATTAAGAAAATCAATCGCATGATCTCAAAATATAATTATACTCCAGGGAACAGTTCCAGGATTAAATATATTGTTATTCACTATGTTGGTGCACTGGGAGGGGCAAAGGAGAACTGCATTTATTATGGCGGCGGGATCGTGGATCATCGGCACATTATTTTGTCGGGATTGACAGTGAGATCTGGCAGTGTGTGGAAGACCAGAACATTGCCTGGCATTGCGGGGCGAGCAGCTATAAACATCCGGAATGCAGAAGTGCCAACAGTATCGGGATTGAAATGTGCGTGCGAAAAAGGGGAACACAAACACTTGGAGCGACCGACCGGGACTGGTATTTTTAAAATAAGACGGTGCAGTCAACCATTGAGCTGGTCCGGTATCTGATGAAAAAATATCATGTCTCGGCAGATCATGTGATACGTCATTATGATGTGACCGGAAAAATCTGTCCAAACCCTTATGTATATACTGAAGGAAAAAATACCTGGGAAACCTTTCAGAAAGGAATTTCGGAGAAAAATGCGGATCAGTATGTCGGGTATCGTGTATACAATACTTCAGGGAAAAAAGTTTACGTATCTGTAAAATTACCATATAGAGTACAGGTAAAAACCGGCAGCATTCCGGTCAGAAAAGGACCGGCCAAAACCTGTCGCAGTGTAAAGCGGATTTCAGGTGGGACTTTTGAGATTACGGAAGAAAAAAATGGATTTGGAAAGCTGAAAAGCGGGGCAGGATGGATTTACCTTAAGAAAGTGAAGAGAGTATAAATCACACATGTTCAGAGATTTGGTGAAGAACTGATATCATAAATAGAGGGGGCTGCCTTTTTTGACAACCCCATAATTGCCACAGACTTGCTGCTGTGAAATTTTTTGTTAACTTAAATTTTTCTCGTAGATACAATGTGTGCCCTGATGCTGCTGTAAGCCTCCGAGACATTTTTTATTGCAACGAACACAGCGATGAATTTCTGTGATCTGTCTATTTTTTACTTTATCTGGCCATTCAGAGTCAGCAAGCAGCTGACGGCTCATGGCGGCACAGGTGATACGGCCGTTTGCAAGCTGTTCTTCTATAAAATCAGGCTGGTTCAGACCGCCAACACCGGTGATTGGCTTATCTGTATAGTTCCGGACTTCATCGCAAAATTTCAGGAAGCATCCCTGTTCTTTAAAATATGGATGATTTGCCGGCGGAATGGTATCTTCCAGACTGGAATGATTTGCAAGAGTGACATGAAAACTGGTTACACCGGCGTCTTCCAGCAAAGGAATAAAGATTCCAAGCTCAGATTCAAGCACACCGGCATTTCCATAGTGCGGATTTTCCTGACGGACAGCCAGTTTATAATCGATCGGAAGATCCGGCAAACGTTTGCGTATGGCCTGAACAGCTTCTGTGGCAAAACGTGCACGATTCCTGGCATTGCCGCCGTATTTATCCGTGCGATGATTAAAGATGACGGAGCTGAAACTGCCGCACATACGGTCTCCGTGAACCTGAACCATATCAAAACCGGCTTTTACTGCCAATACAGCAGCTTCTCCAAATCCCCGTATGATTTTATGTATTTTGTGCTGGGACATTTTTGTGATATAAGGAGAAACTTCATTATTTAAAAGTGTACGTAATTGCTGCATTGTGATTTTTTTAGACAGAACGCCAGGGACGTATTTCAACATGGCGAGCATATTGGAGTCGGACTGATGAAGCTGGGCACAGATGCAGCAGTTTTCCTGATGAACAATCCGGGCAAGCTTCTGATAATAGGCAAAGCCTTTTTTGTCAAAAAGAGATTTTTCAAAAGTACTTTTTCCTACGGGTACATCACCGACAATGATCATGGCACAGCCACCGGCAGCGATTTTTCGAATCTTTTCAAAATATTCTTCGTCAGACAGACCGAATGTTGTAGGTGCGAAGATGATGCGATTTTTCAGCTCTAAACCACCATAATTGACAGGACTGTTGATTGTCTGATACATTTTTTTCACTCCTTTTGATAGGAAAGTATAGTTCACAGGTATGCATTTGTCAAGAAGAATATCTCAAACTTTTTAAATGCCTGTGAATATGAAATGAAAGACAAAAATGGCCTGTTTTTTCAGAAAATGATCGAAAAAGTACAGCATTTGATCGAATAATAGCAGTCAGACTCCTTTCTTTTTTCTATAATATACTCACAGGCAGTGAGATACACTGCAAGGTAACGGAGAACTCAGGGAAAAAAAAGGAGAACAAAGAATGGGAAAAAAGAAATTGGCAAAAACAGCCCTGTCGGCAGCTCTGGTCGGTTCCATGATCCTTGGAAATGCAGCTTCTGTATATGCATGGACGACATCAGACGAAGTGAGCGACCGTGAGAAAGCATCCGCAGCGATTTCGCTGGAGGCAGCAGGAGAAGGAATGGTACTGCTGGAAAACAATGGAACACTTCCGGTAAAGAAAGGTGCGAAAGTCGTTGTTTACGGAGGCGGAGCACTGGCAACGATCAAAGGAGGAACCGGTTCCAGTGATGTAAATCAGAGAAATGTAGTCAATGTTTACGATGGATTGGGTGAGGTTTATAACATTGAAAACAAAGATTACTGGGAACCGTACATGGAAGACTGGGCAAAAGCTATGGCTGGAACATTGAAAGAGTCTACCGAGTATGTGGAAGCGACAAGATCCTGGTTCAGCTATAATTACAAGATCAAAGAAAAACTGATCGAAGATGCGGAATTTCGTTCACAGCAGGATATTGACTGTGCCTTTTATGTTGTGTCACGTATCTCCGGTGAAGGTGCTGACAGGCAGAACGTAAAAGAAAGAGACGGCGACTATTATCTGAGTGATATCGAACGACAGAACATCGAAGAACTGGCTCATTATTATGGAAAAGTTGTTGTCATCCTCAATACGGCGAACGTTATGGACACGAAATTTGTTGATGAGATCAACGCAAAATACGCCGATGGCATCGATGCAGTGCTTCTGATGGGACAGTGTGGTATGTACGGAGGAACAGCACTGGCACAGATCCTGGATGGTGAGAAGAATCCTTCCGGTAAGCTGGTTGATACCTGGCCGGTAGATTACATGGATTTTCCGTCAAGTGCGACACTGGGCGAGAATATCGTAGACAGCAGAACAGAATACGATGAATATTATTACGATGATATTTATGTAGGTTACCGCTACTTCGATACCGTTAACGTAGATCCGGCTTACGAATTCGGTTATGGACTTTCTTACACAACCTTTGACCAGAAAATCGTCGGATTTTCCGCAGATGCAGACACCGTAACCGTTGGTGTTCAGGTGAAAAATACCGGTGATACCTACTCCGGCAAAGAAGTCGTAGAAGTTTACTTCTCCGCTCCGGACGGCGAACTGGAAAAACCATATCAGGAACTGGCAGCGTACGGCAAGACCGACATGCTGGCACCGGGCGAAAGCCAGATCGTCACCGTAACCTTCAATACCGATGAGATGTCTTCTTATGATGAAACAAAAGCAGCTTATGTTCTGGAAGACGGCGATTACATCGTACGTGCCGGAAACAGCTCCAGAAATACCCATGTGGCAGGCGTGATCAACCTGAATGAAGATACGATCACAGAACAGCTTTCCAATTAGAGCGTGTTTGAAAATTAAATATTGCACAAAACATATATTTTAATGTCCTTTTTCATGTTAAAATAAAGAAAAAGGGGGGTTATTATGTTAAGGCGATATGAGTTGAACGATGATGAATGGAACCGCATTGTGAATCTACTTCCCCCGGAAAATACAGGCAAGCGGGGACGTCCACGAAAGTGTAATCGCACAATCTTAAATGGAATGGTTTGGATTGCACGCAGTGGTGCACCCTGGCGTGACCTTCCGGAACGTTATGGACCATGGGAAACCGTTTACAGTCGCTTTCGTAAATGGATTGAAGA
>NZ_WQNP01000011.1:0-230 GCF_018783905.1 Ruminococcus sp. MCC718 | reverse complement strand
TGCTTGCACCGATTTCTGCATCAATTGATGTAAGTTTGATGTAAATCGCTGTTTTTTTAGTTTTTTATCAAATGAAGTACGTCCCGTCTATTTGGTAAAACGGTACATCTTTACATCATCTTAATAGAGCTTTGCACCTGCCGGAATTCTGTCATCTACCATCAGAAGATGAAGCTTTTCTTCGCCTTCTTCTTCATGAATAGCACTGAGGAGCATACCGCAAGAGTCAA
>NZ_WQNP01000090.1:0-1516 GCF_018783905.1 Ruminococcus sp. MCC718 | reverse complement strand
TTCGCATGAACTGTCTGCCTTGCTTCCTGTGCTTTCTGTAATTCCTGCTTTTTCTGTGAGATATTTTCCCTGTGCAGGTTACGTTTCAGTGTACGCTGTTCCTGTCGGTTTTCCCGTTCTTCCACAACGCCACGCTTAAAGTCTGATACATTATCCTTTGCTTTCTGTTTGGCAGAGTGAACAGCATAACCAGCCTGTGTCGGCAGGTCTTTCACATTTTCTTTCAGAGAAGAAGCACTGTCACGGACTTTATTTTTCGTATCCATTACAGCACCTACCGCAGAACCAACACGGCTTCCCATGGAAACCTCATTATTCCTTTGTGGTCTGGCTGGCGTATTTTTATGTGTAGAACGAGAGTGATTATAAGCAGAACCAGCGACTGCACCAGCTCCGACCATACTTCCTGTACCCACAGCCCTTGCAAGTCGGCGTTCCATACGTCTTGCCCTGTGTCGCATGAACACCATCGGTCTACGGAATATCCGGCGACCTATCTGCTGGCTGTCATTGGCATTCAGGCTGAACATACTCATTAGCTCTCCGAGCTTCATGTAGATTCCGGCAAAACAGATTATCTGCAAAAATGCCACCATGAAGAACGGGTAGTCCGTGGAAATGTTGTAGAACATACTGGAAATCGAAAATGCCACGGTCACAATCAGTGTGATTCCGGCTCTTGTCATAATGGCGTTGAACACACGGACAACTGCCTGTTTCGCCATGTTCTCATAGGTTGGTATCATGGACAGCAAAAAGCTGACAGGTAAAAACATGGCATATATGATAAAAAGTATCTGGGAAAATAACATCATGCCGGTAAGCAGGAAGATAAAGATTGTGATACCGAGATTGAAAATGAGCAGGAAGAACACCATGCCAAGACGGTTGACGACCTGTGGAATGGTAAGGTTGTCATTGTCGTTATCCTCAATCTCTGTTTTCACAATATTTTCCCTTGTTTCCCCATCTTCATCGGACGGGCTGGCAGATACCAGAGCTTCTACACGGTCAGTCCCGATTTCTTCGGTATCACTGTTCCCGAACTGCAATAACAGCCACGGTTTTTCTACCTGTATCGCAAACAGGCTGTCACGGATAAGGTCTACGCTGTCTTTCCCTTTGCTTTGTGAATCGGGGAGCATGATTTTTGTCCCCAAGTCCAGAGAAGCGGTGCTGATGTCCGAACTGAAATCATTGATTTTCTGGATATAATTGGGAGCATAAGCAATAAAGGACGCAGACACAATGAACACCACCACAAAGTTGATAACAGCGTGAAGTGCTTTGCTTGTTTCCCGTTTGAGAAGCCCTGTATAGGCGGTGTAAACACCTACAATCAGAATGATAATGAGCAGGAATCCCACATAGAATCCACTGCTGGAAAATCCATGTTCGGTCACTCCGGCAAGTGTCTGGATACTTTTCCCGATACCGTCTGCCATGTCATTGATGAAGTCCAGCTTATACGCCTGTTGCACCACATATCCTGTGGCATTGCTAAGATACAGGCTGA
>NZ_WQNP01000089.1:0-1821 GCF_018783905.1 Ruminococcus sp. MCC718 | reverse complement strand
CAGAACCAAATCTGCAACCTGTATGATGTTGAGCTGGTTATCCAGACTGATTGCATTTTCCACCGAACCGTCTGAGAACAGGAGCTGTGCAAAATCATAGTCCGTAAAACTTTCGATATGGTCTGCAATGTTACGGGATACGGCGGTATCCTCTTTCCGCAGTTCCTCAATGACCTGCAACAGCCCGTGGTTCTGATTCTGGGATACCGTGCGGACAGCTTTTCTAAGGACAGGGAACTTTTCGCCGTCCCTTGAAGAAATTCCTGTAAGGAAAGTCAGAATATCAATGGCAAGACTTTCAGCGTCCTTGACATCTTTCATAATCACATACGGGTCTAACAGCCCTTGATTGCTGGAATCACTGGTAATGTTTACGATGTTGATTTCCTCTGCAATCTCCGGCAGTGTTTCTTTCCAGTTTCCACGCTCACTTTTCGGGTCTAGGATAACTGCCTGTCCACCGAACAGAACGGAATAATACACCAGCAGGTTATTACAGAATGATTTTCCACCGCCAAGCGAACCCACAAAGGCAGAAGCTAACGCATTTGTGACCGTACCTTTTACCCCTTGACTGGCAAGGGACGGTTGCAGGTAGACATTTCTTCCTGTATCCACGGAATATCCGATATAGATTCCTGTATTTTCTCCCAACATCTGGGTAGCACCGAAACCAAGTCCGGCTAAAAAGTCGGATTTCACATACTGGATATAATCATTGATATAACGCCTGCTGGCTGGAAGAAACTCTCCATGCAGTCCCATCATATCTCCGGCAGGGCGTACCAGCTTCACATTCAAATCATCGTAAAAGTCCTTGACTTCATCACAACGGCGTTTCAGTTCGTCAAGATCGGGTGCAGACACCCGTATGACGTAACTTAACTTGTACATACTTTCCTTGCTCTGGTCTAAATCTGTTTCCAGTTCATCGACACTGTCCAAGGCTTCCACCACATTTGAACTTGTTTCGTTTCCGGCTTGATAGGCGTGATTATCCAAGTCCTTTAATTCCTTTTTCTTGTTACGGACAGTGGTTAAGGCTTTCTTATTCCCGACAATCTCAACATTCATAGACGTATCCACAGGGAATGTGAACTGCTGTTGCTGGAAATAAAAGATTTCCGATGATGGGAAGTCCAGCTCCCCGACAATGGCATTGACCGTAAAGTAGGATACATAGCTTTTGCTGTCCTCATGTTCCAGACGCAAATATCGCTGGCTTTCTTCCACCACACAACGGGTAGGACGGATAAGGTCATAATACTTAATCAGTGTTTCTCTTTTTAATTTTCTTTTTGGCAGAGGATACACATAATCTTCATAAGCTATCCCGTCCCTGCCGTAGAGGTGTTCCATCAGATAGGCAAAATCTTTGGCTTCCAGTCGGCGGATTTTGAATCTACGGGAGATTTTGTTTTCCAGCAGTTTTTCCATCTTCGCATAACGGTTGATTTCATCATTGCTCATGGAAACAAAGTCATTCATCAGCGTGTGCCTTACCTCATTCAAAAACTCACGGAATGTCAGAAATACCGATTTTTTGATGTTCTTCAGATTGACTTCGTCCTCTGTGACCATGAGCTTGAATCCCAGAAAGAAACGGTAATCCACTTGATTGTCGCCTATCATGGATACAAGGGCTTCGGTCTGGTCGTCTATCTTTTGGATTGCTACCTCACGGAGCTTTCCAGTGACCAGCTTCTTTGACTGTTCCTGTATGCTTCGGATTGAACTTTCAGTTGCAATCTGCAACGCATGAATCTTTCCCTCACGGGACTGTGCGATAAGCTGACGGAAGCTGTCATGCACAAGGTATTT
>NZ_WQNP01000088.1:0-456 GCF_018783905.1 Ruminococcus sp. MCC718 | reverse complement strand
GTTGCAATCTGCAACGCATGAATCTTTCCCTCACGGGACTGTGCGATAAGCTGACGGAAGCTGTCATGCACAAGGTATTTCTGTTCTGGGGATAAGAATGAATAATTGTACGGTATCAGCTCATAGTAGGCGAACACCTCATTGTCCTTATTCCAGACAAGGTTATTGTCGATATATTTAATCGGGAACATAGGTCACACTCCTTACTGCCGTGATAGTTTCCTCAAATTTCTGCTTATGCAGGTTCACGGCTTTTCCGGCATAAGTCACTTTGGGACGCAGAGCATACAGCACCATCGTCTTGATGTAACTGTATGGCTTTTTCCCGTCAAAGGTTTTCTGTGACATAAACCATGTAAGGGCAACGGGAATCCCGAAATATTTCAAAAACGCACCCTCAATCATGGAAAGTGGCGGTACATCTGCAAACAGAATGATGATAAATTCCGTCAGCAC
>NZ_WQNP01000087.1:0-336 GCF_018783905.1 Ruminococcus sp. MCC718 | reverse complement strand
AACCTGCACAGGGAAAATATCTCACAGAAAAAGCAGGAATTACAGAAAGCACAGGAAGCAAGGCAGACAGTTCATGCGAATGGATCAGCGACAGCCGGAGCTACCAGAAGCCATGAACGCCCTGTTGCCACACCTGTTCCAAAAACAGCACAGACCGATACGGTCATAAAGCCGGATATGAAGCGTCCTGCTACTTCTCCTGTGATAAAAAATGTAGAAGTCAAGGCTGGAAAAGAAACTGTCCGAACCAATATCAGACAGGAACAACAGGTCAAAGGTGTTACCAGAACGAACCAGCCAAATGTAGTGGAATCCAGAAGTAATCAAAAGAAAACA
>NZ_WQNP01000010.1:0-14514 GCF_018783905.1 Ruminococcus sp. MCC718 | reverse complement strand
TACAGCTTAAGCAACAAGATGGATAATTCCTTACTGGCTGTAAGGGATATTAACCATAAATATATTGTAGTAGAAAGTATGAGGTATGATTATGAGAATGATGAAAAACAACAATAATGAGACAGTTATGGTGATCGGGATTGATCATGGGTATGGAAACATGAAAACAGCCACCAGATGCTTTCCATCCGGTGTAGCCAGATATGACAAGGAGCCAATCTTCCAGAATAATCTTCTTGTTTACAATGGCATGTATTACCAGATCGGAGAGGAACACAAGGAGTTCTGTGCAGAGAAAACGCAGGACGAGGATTATTATGTGCTGACACTGGCGGCTATCGCAAGGGAACTGGATGGGAAAGGAATGAACCGGGCAAAGGTGCATATTGCAGCGGGACTTCCCCTTACTTGGGTGGCTACTCAGAAAGAAGATTTTCAGAAATATCTTTTACAGAATGAAAGTGTGGATTTTATATTCCGCAACAAACAATATCATGTGGAGTTTGCAGGAGCTGACATTTACCCACAGGGATTTGCGGCAGCCTTTTACCGCTTACAGGATTTTAAAGGTATCAACATGCTTGTAGATATTGGAAACGGAACTATGAACATCATGTATATCAACAATTCCCGTCCATTAGAGAAGAAATGCTTTACAGAGAAATATGGAACGCATCAGTGTGTGCTTGCTGTAAGAGAATCCTTGCTGAAAGAATTGGGAACGGTGGTAGACGATCTGGTGATTGAGCAGGTGATCCGTACCGGGACAGCAGATATTGGTGAAAAATATTTGGCAGTCATTCGCAAAGCTGCCGGAGATTATACGAAAGAAATCTTTCATAAGCTGAGGGAACGAGAATACAATCCCGAACTGATGCGTCTGTATGTAGTGGGCGGTGGCGGTTGTATGATTCAGAACTTCGGAGAATATGACAAGAACCGAGTGACGATTGTACGGGACATCTGTGCCACAGCGAAAGGTTATGAAGCAATGAGCGTAAGGAAAATCCAGAGAAACGGAGGGATGCTTGTATGAGAAAAGAACGGAAAATCATCAATACAAATATCCGTTTGAATCTTTGTGATGAACAGGACAGGCAGGCATGGGAATATTTGCAGACGATGGACAGGAAAAAATATAAATCGTACACCAGAGCAGTTGTAGTTGCTTTAAACGATTATTTTTCCAGAGAGTACCGGAATGAAGCAGATCCGTATCTGGAAACCAGAGAAAAGGAAGATGCTTTTCTGGAAAGGGTGGAAACAGCTATCCGGGATGGAGTAAAAGAATCCGTTCCGATGGCTATGGCGAAGAACCTGATTGAAATGCTTGTACCGTTTGTAAAAGAATCGGTAGGAGAAATTAATCTGTCGGACAGAACACTAACAATGGAGAAAACGGATGGAGAGATCGCAGAAGATAATCTGGACTGGGAGAAAGAAGCTGATATGGATGCAGCACTGGATTTTGCGGATAGTTTTTAGCTGTCTGTAAAAAGGAAAAGCAGTCCGGTTTGCATAAAATAAATCGGACTGCCTTAAGTGGAGCTATTCTTTTTTCTTGGGTAAGGACGTTTATCATCTGTCAGGTTTAGCAGATAGTCAACGCTGGTGTTATGAAATTCAGCCAGTTTAATCAGAATGTGAGTAGGGATATCGACATCACCACATTCATAATTACTGTAAATACGCTGACTGCAATTCAGAATTTCACCCATATTCTTCTGCGTAAGGTCACGATCTTCACGCAGATCCCGTATTCTCTGATACATGCGTTTCACCTCTAGCATAATAATAACTTAGCGAGATATTCACTATTGAAATATAGCGAGAAATTCGCTACACTGAATTTAAAAATGCAGAAGGGAGAAGTACAGAGTGAAAGAGAAAGTGAAAAAGGTGCTGGTGTGGATTTTTGAATTTGTTTTATTTTGTGGATATTTCTATGTTTTATTCGTGAATCTGGTATGTGGATTTGGATATGGAGGGATAAGCAGCAGAGGACAGGCAATAAAGATTTTATGTGCTTCGTTCTTCCTTGCAGTGGGACTTCCCGGATTGATCTGGTATCAGCATCGCAGACTTATGAAACTGGAGAATTTATTGCATGACCTGTTTGAAATTTGCGACAAAATAAAATAGCAGTAATAGAAAAATAGACTGACAGTAAGGAAAGCTTTACGGAAACAGAATAGCAGAAAAAGGTAATGGCAGTGATGGCATTTCTATTGGTAAAAATCAGTGAAATGTTCATGACTGCTATTTTTATGCTTTTCAGCAGAAATGGAAAGTGATTCAGAAAAAGAAAAGCAGAAATAACAGCGAAATATGGCAGAGAGACATTTGCAGATGGAAAACGTTGTATAAGCAAGGCAAAGAAGAAATATAGAGTGCTGGATACGGCACATGATTGTCCGATACTTCGCATCGGAGTGGTGCATGACTAGCCTGTTTCAGAAAGGAAAAATCTATGGAATGTGGAGATTTTCTCTTTCTTTTACAGTCAGTTCCTGCACCACAAAACCACTGTCATCTCAATTTTGGCTTAATAACGCAGAGGAGAATGTTGCTTACTTGGTGCTGGTTCAGTGGTGGGGAGATGACAGGCAAGTTTCGCAAAGTGGCAAGCCACTCTGCACCGGAGCCAGCCTTTGGGCTGTTCCTAAACTTGCCAGAGGGCTCTGCCCCTTGGAACCCCGGCACGTCAATGACGTAAGTATTTCTGCGAAATGTCCACCGGACATTCCTACGGAATACTTACTGATTGACTAGGACTCTGTCCTGCACCTGTATAAGAGAGCGTTGCACTCTCTTATAAATCTCCTGCCAATATGCCGCCAGAACGCTGTGGCTGTTAACAAAGAATGAAAATCAAGCAATGAAAGGAGACAAAAGCCTATGAGAAAACGAAATCATACAGTAACCATACGGATGAATAAAGAGGAATACGATTTGTTTCAGAGCAAGGTTAAAGAATCCGGAAGAACACAGCAGGAAGTTGTGATAAAAGCAATCGCAGACTTGAAGATAGCATCGGCAGAGGAAATAGAAGAACTGAAAAGACTGAACCAGATGTTTGCGGATATCCTTTGTCAGCTCCGGGGAGCTACGACAAATATCAACCAGATTGCAAGAAAACTGCATACAGATGGAGAAATCCCAAACGACAGTATGTTGTATTTCCTCAATAAAAATATTCTCAAGTATCGGAAGGAGAGTGAAAGGATATGGCAGTTAATAAGACGATTAATAAGCGGACAAATACACATGGAGCAATGAGAAATTGTATTGAATATGTTTTACGGCAGGACAAGACAAGTGAGCTGATTACTTATGTAACAGGCCCGTACTGTCACAATGAAATTAATTATGATTTGGTGTACAGAACCTTTTTGGAAGAAAAGAAGATGTGGAATAAAGATACAGGGAGAATGTATGCCCACAACATTATTTCCTGGCATAAGGATGAGCAGATCACCCCGGAGCAGGCATTTGAATTTGGAAAAGAGTTTGCAGAAAATTGGTTCAGTGGATTCCAGACCTTAGTGGCTGTGCATAAGGATAAAGACCATATCCACTGCCATTTGGTTACTAATTCAGTGAGTTATGAAGATGGGAGAAAGCTACATAATACCAGAAAAGATCTGGAACGTATGAAACAGCTTACCAATCAGATGTGCCGGGAACGAGGACTGACCGTTGCCGAAAAAGGAAAGCATTTTGATGGAAGTCAGATTGAAAAAGGGGAAGTCATTGCATGGAGCAAAGACAAATATAATCTGTTCTGTCAGCAGGTAAAGGATAGCTTTGTAGCGGACTGTGCAATGGCAGTGTTAAAAGCACTGGAAAATTGTATCAGCAAAGAAAAGTTTATAGAAAAAATGAAGCAGTTCGGATGGAACGTAAACTGGACAGAGAAACGGAAGCACATCACATTTCAGAACCAGGATGGGAAGAAAGTGCGAGATAGCAATTTGTCAAAAACATTTCATCTGGACATCAGCAAGGAGGGATTGGAGAATGAATTTGATAGAAATAGGAAAAAAGCCAGAGATTCAGCCAACAGAGACAGCAGATCAGATGAAGAACTTGCCGGATACTACCGACAAGTGGAAGCAGCTTGCGAAGGAGCAGGCGGCGTTACTGGAGCTAGTGACGGAAGAGAGAGACGAGTTACAGGTGAGAATTCAGAAGATGAACGAGTTTATCCAGAAATTTCAGGAAAGGACACACAAGCTGAAGATGGAAAAACAGAAGCTATTCTTCGAGAGTCACGAAATGCAAGACGAAATTCGGAAATTAAACGACGAAATTCATCGTTTGACAACCGAACTGTCCGAAACGCAGAAGTTGAATCAATCGCTTCAGAAGAACAACGACGATTTAAGGAACAGAAACGGCTTGAAGAGCAGGAGCGAGCAAGAGCAGCTCGAAGAAGAAATAAAAGACGTTCGGGACCAGAACTCTAAATTGCAGATACAGGTTAATAAATCATCTGTTGAAGCAGTAGATGATGCACAGAAGAAACAGAAAGAAGCAGAGAAAAAGATGGAACAGGCAGAAGCAAAAGCCCGTAATGAAAAGAAACGTGCAGAGATGGAAATCCGTAAAACGAAAAAAGAAGTAAAGTCCAGAACCGAAAAAATGAGGGACGCAGAATATTTCTGGGGAATAGGATACATTACAGTAATCCTGTTTGCAATCATACAGAATGGTGCTTTTCAGCATGATTTCATAGATTTTTTTAGGATTCCATTCACATGGTATGTTCGATTTTGTGAATGGTTGGTATATCCGACTTATGATAATGGGTTCAATCAAAAAATAGCTTATACGGGGGGAGAAGCCTGGGTTATCAGGATTTTGGCAATCGTAGCTATAATTTTTATATTGGCAATTATGATAGTAATGATTATAGAAGCAATAAAACGATACAAAAAAATGTGGGATGAAATTTCACAGATGTTTTTAATTGGAAGTCTTTCAGGAATAACAGTGCTTGGAGATGTAACTAGAAAATATCTGCCAGTGAATTTGATTTTGCTATTTATACTCATTAATATGGGTATCATGCTACTCAGAATATATCTTCGGAAGAAGTTTTATTGTATGTAATTTGTCATTTTAATGACCAGTGGATGGTACCTGACAAATGATAAAGCTGTTATTATGATTGCACACCGCCTAAAAACAGTACAGAAAGCTGAACGGATTTTCGTTCTGGAGAATGGAAAACCGTACAGCAGGGAATACATGAAGAACTTGTGAGACAGGATGGGATTTATCGTCATTTTATTGTTGAAAGAAGAGAGGCAACAAAATGGAGAGTTTAGGAGTCTAAATGTCTGGTGCGGCGATATTCCAAAGGTGATACACCAAAATGCTTTTTAAACACAGAGGCGAATTTGCTCTGATTCAGATATCCGACCTGTGCTGCAATCTCAGCTACAGACAGTCGTGTTGAGGCAAGCAGTTCGCCTGCTTTATTCATACGCATTTCACGCAGATAGACAGAAATATTCTGTCCGTAAACACCGCGAAAATAATTTTTTAGACTGGTTTCGCTGATAGAAAAATATTCAGCCAATTCCCACGCAGGATGATGCTGCCTTAGGTCTGAGGTGATGATATTTTCGACCTTTTTAGCAATATTAACCTGAGATTCAGTAAAGAAAGTGCAGGCCTGAGACTTAGGGATAGCCTCCAAATTTTGTAGTACTGAGAATAAAGCGAGCGTATATATTTTCATTTGAATGACTGCAAAAGAGGCCGGAAAATCATATAATTCCCATAGTTTTTTGAGAATTTCCTCAGTTTCGTGGGCCGCTGTCGATATATAAGTGCTTCCATGAGGACAAAACATCTCTGAGATTTTTCTGAAATCAATGCTAAATTCATTTTGTACCCATGTATTTTCTAAAGTAAATGTATCTATATCAATAAAGAATTCAAGCCCCTCATAGATGCGCCTTGGATAAACATATTCTTTTTGGGCAAAGCATTCTGTGAGAGAAAGTTCTCTGTCTTTGATGTAGACAAAATTTTTGCTGTTTAGGATCATTTCACAACGACCTGTCACACAATAGTTAAGAAGCAATGGACCTTTTGTAATGGAGCTGTCTGATCGAAGGTCGGGAGCCGTCCAGGTTGGAGAATTTATAAAAATATATGCCAGAGACAGACCGGGGAAAAGTGAAAAAAAGGTCATCGAACCTTTACCTTCCTTCGTATTTAATATAAGCTCCATACTATATTCAGCCTGTTTTATGGATATACCCGGTATTTTGATGCATTTTTGGATCACGTCGTTAATTTTCATAGAAGATCTCCCTGATATAAGTACTTTTGCCCTGTAACAGATAATATTATAGGATTTGAAGAGAGCAGAGTCAACAATAAAACCCAATGCTGTTTGGAGCTAAAATGATATTTGGTTGTAGAGATATAACAAAACATATGGTATTTTATGGAGTAGTTAGATAGAGCTAATTATACAAGGGAGGTATTCTGTATGAATAACAAATTACAGGCGAAGGACCTGATTAATCTGGGACTTTTCACAGTCCTTTATTTTGTACTCGGATGTTGTGTGGCAATTCCGATTGGATTTGTTCCGATATTTCTTCCGATTCTTGGTGCATTGTGGACACTGATCACAGGAATTCCATTTATGTTATTCCTGACAAGGGTAAAGAAGTTTGGTATGGTAACGCTGATGGCAATTCTGAGTGGCCTTTTGATGGGACTTACCGGAATGGGATATTGGGGTGTACCTTTGGGGCTTATCTTTGGGCTGCTGGGAGATTTGATTCTGAAATTTGGCAATTATAAAAGTGCTAAAAGGAGCCTGATTGGATATGCAGTATTCAGTCTCTGGATGGTTGGTACATATATTCCAATGTACTTCATGGTAGAAGATTCAAGAGCCAGCTTCGCAGCCAGTTTTGGTAAAGAGTATGCAGATAAAGTAATGGCTGTCATGCCTATGTGGAGCATTGTTCTTGTGATTGCAGGTATCTTTATCTGCGCAATCATTGGAGGAATGATTGGAAAAGCGTTGCTCAAAAAACACTTTGTAAAAGCAGGAATCGTGTAATGGATGAGATATTATCTGCTACTGTTGACAGCAGAAATGGAATTGTTTTAGATCCTAGAACAAAATTGTTTATGCTTATAACGATTACAACATTGATGTTCAGTACCAGCAATGATGGAATCATGAATATAGTAAAACCAATACTAAGCCTTATACCATTTGCATTGATTTTGTCAGAGCACAAATTCAAAACAGCCGGTAAATATGCAGTTCTCTATGCGGTATGCTTTGTACTGGAGCGGCTGGCATTGAATGTTTGGAGTGGTATGATTTCTTTTCTGGTATTGGCAGCAACATCAATTATGACGCGTTTTGCACCGGGAATTATGACAGGTGCATATCTGATCTCTTCTACATCTGTAAGTGAGTTTATCAGTGCAATGGAGCGGATGCATGTCACAGAAAAAATCATTATACCGTTGTCAGTTATTTTCCGTTTCTTTCCTACAATCAAGGAAGAATATCAGGCAATCCGGGATGCAATGAAAATGAGAAATATCCGTTTTGGTGGTAAAAATCCATTCCTTATGATTGAATACCGGCTGATACCATTGATGGTATCCGTAATAAAAATTGGTGATGAGCTGTCTGCAGCAGCTCTAACAAGGGGACTTGGTGCACCGATCAGAAGAACCAATGTCTGCGAGATTGGCTTTCATGTACAGGATTTTATTGCCATTGTTGTTTGCTTTGCATGCTTTATATTGTTCTTTTTGCATCAGTATATTGTTTTTTTGAGGTAGTACATTATGATAAAAATAGATCATGCAACATTTACATATGGAGAAAATAATGAATATTCTGTGGGAATCCGGGATATTGATCTGGAGATAGAAGATGGTCAGGTTATTGTGCTATGTGGGGAGAGCGGTTGTGGAAAAACAACACTCACTCGAATGATCAATGGGTTGATTCCACATTATTATGAAGGAAAATTAACTGGTGAGATATGGATAAATGGGATAAATGTTTCGCAGCAGCCACTGTATGATACAGCAAAAATTGTTGGAAGTGTTTTTCAAAATCCACGGTCACAGTTTTTTAATGTAGATACAACAAGCGAGATTACTTTTGGATGTGAAAATCTTGGAATGCCAAAGGAAGAAATCAAAGATCGATTGCAGGCTACAATTCAGGAGCTGCATCTGAAAAAATTGATTGGACGCAATATTTTTCAGCTTTCAGGTGGAGAGAAGCAGAAGATTGCCTGTGCAGGGGTTTCTATCATGAAACCGGATATTTTTGTCCTGGACGAACCCTCTTCTAATCTGGATGCAGCTTCAATCATGGATCTGCGAAGAATAATCGCTCACTGGAAGGAACAGGGAAAAACGATTATTATATCGGAGCATCGCCTGTATTATCTGCGTGGGCTGGCGGATCGGTTTATTTATATGAAAGAGGGACAGATTATTCAGGATTATTCAGCCACAGAGTTTGAAAATCTGACAGAAGAAAAGCGGGGAGAGATGGGACTGCGGGCTTATGTTCTGGAAAATCTCCTTATGCCAGAGATGTTGATATCAGAAAGAACCACAATGGAGCTTCATGATTTTAATTTTGCATATAAGAATGGTCCACAGATTTTATATATCAGAGAATGTGAGATTCCGGCAAATCGGATTGTCGCAATTACGGGCAATAATGGAGCTGGAAAATCTACTTTTTCCCGTTGTTTCTGTGGTTTGGAAAAACAATGTGGCACAATCATCTGGAATGGAAAAACTTACAGACCAAAAGAAAGGCTGAAAGCCTGTTATATGGTCATGCAGGAAGTAAACCATCAGCTTTTTACAGAGACAATACAGGATGAAGTTATGATCAGCATGAAAGAAGAAAATGAGAAAGAAGCAGACAAATTTCTTGAAATGCTGGATCTGATAAAAGTCAAAGACCGTCATCCAATGTCACTTTCCGGAGGTCAGAAGCAGCGGGTGGCTATCGCATCTGCAATTGCCTCTGGGCGCTCTGTGCTGTTTTTGGATGAACCAACCAGTGGTCTTGATCATAAGCATATGCTGGAGGTTGCAGAGGTTCTAAGAGAAGTGTGGGATACCGGAATTTCGGTTTATGTGATCACACATGATTTGGAACTGATTATAGAGTGTTGCACTGACGTCATTCATTTTGAAAATGGAACTATTGCAGATCAGTATCAGATGGATGCAGAAGGAATGGAGAAGATAAGAAAATATTTTATGCAGGGAAAGTGTTGTGGCAAGTGGAGTAAATCTGACTGATGGTAAAGGATATCGTAAATAGTTTTGGAAAGTAGATGAATGATAATTATGAGCAAATATAATCCTTTATGGAAGTGGATCAATAAAAATAAAACAGACGATTTCAAGTTGACTTTTGCTGAAATTGAAAACATTGCCGGAGTGCCTATAGATCATTCGTTCCTTACATTCAAAAAGGAACTTTTGCAGTATGGTTTTAAGGTGGTAAAAATTTCTATGAAGGAACAGACAGTAGATTTTGAAAAAGTCAAAGAGGAGGCTTAAACATGGAATCAAAGAAATAGAATTTGTAGTTGCATCTTCGATTGGTGCAGATCTTGCCATGGCATTTCTGACATAGGCAAAAATACCGTTAAAGCATGTATTTTTTGATGGTGGACAGTTTGTACAAATTGGAAAGGCAACACGCAAAATCATGGTTCCGTTCTTATATATAGCAATGAAAAGTTTATATTGGTCAAAAGGAAAGATGCTGAAGAGAATCATGTGGTGTGACGACGGCAAAATCAAACTACAGATGCATCTGCTAAGTGAAAATTGAATACACGGGAAAATAAAAAATCGAAACAGCAGACTTGACAAATTCCTGTAATGAGTTAAAATATAACAGTGCTATATAGCACTGTTATATTTTTGGAAAGAACTTTAGAGGATACGAAAAGAATGTCGACAAAAGCAGAAGATACACAAAAAAATATATTAAATACAGCCAGAAAACATTTCCTGAAAGATGGTCTGACCGGAGCATCTTTAAGAAACATTGTAAAAGATGCCGGACTTACTACTGGTGCATTTTACAAATATTATCCGACGAAAGAGGCACTTTTTGATGCACTGACAGATCCCTATATGGAACACATTTATCAGATTTATGATCAGATCGTTGAGGAGTTTGAAAAGCTTTCGGCCAGTGATCAGACAAGGAATATGTCGTATACATCCAGTGACGGAATGGAGCAGATGGTTGATTATATTTATGATCATTATGATAATTTCAGATTATTGTTGAAATGTGGAGACAGTGGAAAATTTGAACTATTCATACACAATATGGTAGAGCGGGAAATGAAGTCCAGCCTGAAATATATGGAAAAGATGAAAGAGAACGGTGTGAAAATACCGATTGTAGAGGAAAGCCTTATGCATATGATCTATACGGGATTTTTTTCATCAGTATTTCAGATCATTGAGCATGATATAGATAGAGAGACTGCAAAGAAAAATGTGCATCAGCTGAAAGAATTCAATACAGGTGGCTGGGAACGATTGTGGAATATTGAATTCCCGGTATAACTAATGTAAATCAGGTGGCTAATGCCAGTAAGCCACCTATTTTATTATATATGAGTTAGAATAAACTAATGAAAGAAACAACAATAAAACCAAAGTAAGGAGTGAACGAATGTGAAAGAAAAAAAGAAGTCGGCAGTCAGCTGGATCCTGACATGGGCCGGACAAAAAAGAATTGCCTATGTATGGAGTGTGTTACTTGCAATCGGAAATGTGATTTTTAAGATTTTGCCGTATTTTATTATTGCAGATATAGTAAAGCTGTTTTTAAATGGTGAAAAGGAGTTTGAAATATATCTTGCAAAAGCGGTTCTGATTGCATTATCGTTTATCATTGCAGAACTGCTTCATTCACTTTCGACAGCATTGTCACATAAAGCAACGTTTGCAGTACTTGCAAATATAAGAAAATCCTGCTGTGACAAGCTGGCGTGGGTACCTCTTGGCTATGTGAAAGACACACCTTCCGGTACATTTAAAAATATTATGGTGGAAAGAATCGACAGTATCGAGACAACACTGGCGCATATTGTCCCGGAATTCACGTCCAATCTGCTGGCACCGATTGTGATTTTGATTTATTTCTTCCTGACAGACTGGAGACTGGCACTCTGGTCATTGGTGCCGGTTATAGTGGGATTTCTTTCCTATTTTGGAATGATGCTGGATTTTAAACCAAGCTTCGAGAGAACGGTTCAGACAACAAAAGATCTGAATGATGCGGCAGTGGAATATATTGACGGAATCGAAGTGATCAAGGCATTTGGAAAGACAGAAAGTTCTTATGCAAAATTTACAAAGGCGGCTATGGCTTATGCAGATTCCTTTATTTCCTGGATGAAACGGTGCTCGATTTTTCATGGACTGATGATGGTGGTCACACCTTATACGCTTCTTACGGTATTGCCGTTTGGGGCACATTATGTAGCCAATGGAACACTTGCGATTTCAGATTTTGTCATCTGCATTATTTTATCACTTGGAATCGTTGGACCGTTGATCACAGTGGGTTCCTATACAGATGATCTTGGCAAGATCGGAGTGATTGTTGGTGAAGTGGCAGGAATTCTGGAACAGCCGGAGCTTGAACGTCCAGAGAAAAGTAAAAGTGTTCCAAAAGATAACTCCGTTACACTTGAAAATGTCAGGTTTGGTTATCACGACAAAGAGATTCTGCATGGAGTAACTATGGAGCTAAAAGCAGGAACGGTAAATGCAATCGTAGGACCTTCCGGAAGCGGTAAGTCAACCATCGCAAAGCTGATTGCGTCCTTGTGGGATGTGGATTCCGGAAGTATTAAAATCGGTGGAGTTGATGTCAAAGAAATGTCGCTTGCAGATTTTAATCGGAAAATTGCATATGTTGCACAGGATAATTATCTGTTCAATGAAACGGTACGTGAAAATATCAGACAGGGAAATCCGGAGGCTACAGATGAACGGATCATCGAGGTGACAAAGAAAAGCGGATGCTATGAATTTATCATGCAGCTTGAGAACGGATTTGATACGGTTGTAGGAGGTGCAGGAGGACATCTGTCAGGAGGAGAGAGGCAGCGTATCTCCATTGCAAGGGCAATGCTGAAGGATGCTCCGATTGTAATTCTTGATGAGGCAACTGCTTACACGGATCCGGAAAATGAGGCGATTCTGCAGAATTCTATTGCAAAACTGGTAGCAGGGAAGACACTGATCGTAATCGCACACAGGCTTTCTACCGTTAAGGACAGTGATCAGATCTTTGTCGTAAATGATGGAAATGTAACAGCACATGGTACACATGAGGAACTACTGATGTCATGCCCGCTTTATAAGGAAATGTGGGATGCCCATATTTCTGTAAAAGATACGGTGAAGGAGGGAGAATGATATGTTTGGAATTCTGGCAAAATTCTTTCGTTTTTCAGGCAGGGAAAATGGTAATAAATTTAAACTGTCGATAGTGATCGGACTTATAGAGGCTCTCGCTTCAGCAATGAAGATACCGGCTATTATGTACATATTGATTGGTTTGATGAGTGGAAAACCAATAGGAAAATATATTGGTGGTTCAATTGCAATCATGGTGATTGCAATTGTAGTTGATGTCATCTGTAAGAGATACTCTACAGTGCTTCAGACAGAAGGCGGATATAATGCGAGTGCTTTTATGAGAATCAAGATTGCAGAGCATCTGCGTTATCTGCCGATGGGATATTTTAATGCCAACAGCATCGGGGAAATTTCTTCTATTACGACGAATACAATGGAAACACTTGGCGATGTAGCTGCGAGAGTGGTTATGCTGACCATGCAGGGAATTCTGGAAACATCCATGATCATTCTTATGCTGTTTCTTTTTGACTGGAGAATTGGACTGACAGCTGCAGCAGGAGTGCTTATTTTCTTTGGTGTAAATGCTGTGATGCAGAATGCAGGGAAAAACGATTCAGAGCAAAAAGTGGTATGCGATACAGAGCTTGTAAATCAGATCATGGAGTATCTGCAGGGAATATCAGAAGTAAAATCATACAACCTGCTTGGAAAACAGGCAAAAAGATTAAATGATGCAAATGAAGCATGCGAAAAGATTAATACAAAGATGGAGATGTTGTTTGTCCCTTATCATTTTCTGCAAAGCGTCATAACAAAAACCACAGGTGCAGTAATCGTAGCATGTAGTGCATATTTTTATATTAATGGAACTATGAGTGCGGTCTATGCAATTGGTATGACAATCTCAGCATTTATGCTTTATGCCAGTCTGGAATGTGCAGGAAATTATTCATCTCTTTTACATGTGGTAAGCGTATGTGTAGATAAAGCAAATGCAATATTGGAGCTGGATACCATGGATATCGACGGTAAAGAAATACAGCCGGAAAATTACGATATTAGACTTTCTAATGTTTCGTTTTCTTATGACAAACGGAAGATCATTGATGATATATCGCTCTCTATTCCGCAGAAAACGACGACAGCAATCGTTGGACCATCTGGTGGAGGAAAATCAACACTTTGCAATCTGATTGCCAGGTTCTGGGATGTGGATTCCGGGGAAGTGACACTTGGAGGTGTGAATGTAAAAGACTACAGCATGAACAGTCTGATGCGTAATTTTTCATTTGTATTTCAGTCGGTGTATTTGTTCGCAGACACCATTGAGAATAATATTAAATTCGGACGCCAGGATGCAAGTCATGAGGAAGTGGTGGAAGCGGCGAAGAAAGCATGTTGTCATGATTTCATCAGCAAACTTCCGAATGGATATGACACAGTGATCGGAGAAGGAGGAGCCACACTTTCCGGTGGTGAGAAACAGCGTATTTCGATAGCCAGAGCGATTATGAAGGATGCGCCAATCGTCATATTGGATGAAGCGACGGCAAATGTTGATCCAGAGAATGAAAAGGAGCTGATGGATGCAGTAGATGCACTTACAAAGGAAAAAACGATTATTATGATTGCCCACAGATTAAAAACGGTCAGACATGCAGACCAGATTGTGGTTGTTGACAAAGGAAGAATTGTACAGCAGGGAACACATGAGCAACTAATGAAGCAGGAAGGCATTTATAAGAGATTTGTGGATGCAAGGCAGCAGGCAGTAAGCTGGAAACTGGCCCACTGAGAAATAATCCACAGTTGGAGAATATCCAAATTGAATTGTCTGAAAGAGATTTAATTTAAGTTTCTCTAAGTTTCACTTGTATAGGTGGAATGAGGAAAATTCAATAGAGCAATATGAAAAAAGCACTGAAAACCGTTGGACTAATGGTTTTCAGTGCTTTTTTCTTTGGTTAAAGAGAAAAAACATAATAAATTTAAGGGTAGTGTAAAATAGTTTGTGTTTCTGGTAAAAAATGGCTCCTTTTTGGTAAGAATTTAGATATGACAATTCTTATCGAA
>NZ_WQNP01000086.1:0-1293 GCF_018783905.1 Ruminococcus sp. MCC718 | reverse complement strand
TCTATCTACTCACAAGTTCTTGTACTCTCCATAGGCGTAAATTCCGGACTAACGTATCCGTACATATTTGCATTAACGTTCCAGTGTTAGCTTGCAAATTTTTCTCCATAAGTCTTGAGATTTATAGATGCCTGGAAATCTCTGTCAATCATATTCCCACACTCACATCTATAAACTCTGTCAGATAACTTCAAATCTTTTTTGATATTCCCACAACAGCTGCAAAGCTTTGATGATGGATAAAACCGATCAGCCACAATAAGCTGAATCCCTTTATCACTGCACTTATATTCAAGCTGTTTTCTAAGCCAAAAAAATCTCTGTTCCTGGACTGCTTTGGATAAATGTCTGTTTTTCATCATTCCGCTGACATTCAGATCTTCAATACATATAAATCTTGGTTTTCGATTTATGATCTCAGATATGGTCTGATTCAAATAGTTTTTACGGATATTTGTTAATCTGTGATCTCGTTTTAATAAAAGTTTTTCCTTTTTGATTACATTATTTGTTTTACAGTAACTTTCTCCTTTTTTATTTTTCTCGTAAGAACGAGAGATACTACGCTGTAATCTGCGTTTCTGTTTTTCTAATTTCTTTATTTTCTGACTTTTATTGATGTTCTTATACTTAGTTCCATCAGAGCAGACAGCCAGTTCTTTGATTCCCAAGTCTATACCGACTCCGTCATCATTAAGTATTTCCCTACAGTCAGGAAATTCTACACATACACTGATCCACCAGTTCAATCCGTCAAAGGATATTCGCGGATTCATATATTTAGCATTTGTCGGAATTCGTCCATGTTCTGCAAGTCTTACCCAATTCATTTTTTGTTTATTGGCTTTCCTGCTGGAGGAAAAGCCTTCAAATTTAACGTGGGTATCACTAAATCGTATCTTAACGTTGTCCTGATAGAACTTCGGCATTGACCTCTTTTTTGACTTGAATCTCGGGAATTTCTGCAAACCCCTGAAAAAGTTCTTATAAGCAGTACAGGCATCTTTGATCGCCTGTTTTGTTACATTATTTGAAATATTCAATAACCATGCATATTCATCAGAATGTCTAAGCTTTGTAAATTCTTTTCTGAGTTCTGCATCTGAAATGAATTTTCCGCCTTTTTCATAGTTTTCTATTTCCCTTGCCAAAGCCCAGTTATAGGCAAATCTTGAAGCACCGGCGTACTGAAACAACTTAGTTTTCTGCACGTTATTTGGTATCAACATTACTTTTATGGCTTTTACCATCTGCTTCCTCCTGTATCAATTCCCGGATAAGTTTCTTAGCTTT
>NZ_WQNP01000085.1:0-214 GCF_018783905.1 Ruminococcus sp. MCC718 | reverse complement strand
AATCATAGCCAAATCTGATAAATCTATCTTTGTGCGTTATGATTATGGTTTTGATTTTTTGTTCCATTACTTCATCCAATAATTTATTCCACTTCTTACGATTGTAATTCAGACCACTTCCATATTCTTCAATGCATTGGTCTACAATAATGCCTCTGGCATTACAGAATTGACGTAAAAACGATACTTGATTCTGTAAATCATCCTTTTGATT
>NZ_WQNP01000084.1:0-254 GCF_018783905.1 Ruminococcus sp. MCC718 | reverse complement strand
ATGGATATTTGCTCCTCCCCGAAGCTTTTCGCAGCTTATCACGTCCTTCATCGGCTCTTAGTGCCAAGGCATCCACCCTGCGCTCTTATTCGCTTAACCACCTATGAATGTATAGCGTTACATTCATGGCTCAGGTGACATTTTTCTGAGTTGTCTTCTCTTGGATTGTTACCTATTTGATAACTTCCTCGGATGTCTATCTAACTTGTTAGATATTTTGAATTTATTTTCTATATGCAGTTTTCAAGGTACAT
>NZ_WQNP01000083.1:0-209 GCF_018783905.1 Ruminococcus sp. MCC718 | reverse complement strand
GACAGTATCGCATTGCAACAATCGCTCCGACATCTTGATACGGCGTTCCAGAATTTTTTCAAACAGCCAAAAACAGGTTTCCCAAGGTTCAAATCCAAAAAGCGTAATAAAAGCAGCTATTCAACGATCTGCATCAATGGAAACATAACCATATCGAATGGATATTTGAAATTGCCTAAGATCGGACAAGTCAGATTAAAACAGCACAG
>NZ_WQNP01000082.1:0-20922 GCF_018783905.1 Ruminococcus sp. MCC718 | reverse complement strand
CCACTGCTTTTTTAATAAAAATAAAACTGCGCCACAGCCTTGGCAGGCCATCGCGCAGCGATTTTGTTCAATCGGGATTTTCTGTGCTTCTCCTTCCCCTTCTACCTGTACTTCCAGATCCGTTTCCATGCTTCCCTGCCCATAAGAAGGTCTTGCAAGAAACGTAATTTCTTTTGCTTCTCCCGTAAAAACGGCTGCCAGAAAACAAAGTCCTGTGCCCCAGAATAGAATCATCATTACTTTTGCAATTCTTCTTGCGGTAAATTCAAAAGCGTCTTTTTCCTTTGCCGAATTTTCGACAAACTGCAGTGTCTGTTCCAGTTTCTGATATTTTACATCTTCTTTCTTTACCATTTTTGATGCGATCCATTTTCCGATTTTATAAAACGGCTGCATCATCTTTTCTTCATATCTCAATCGCTACAATCTTCCTTCCCATCAAAAAAGCAAACACATAAACACCAAGGCAGATACTCATCACTGCAATCCCCGCCGGATTCTGATACATCACATCTAAAAATCCCGGTGAAGCCAGTCCCACATAGGCAATCAGCAGACATGGAATCAGACTCATAATGTTCTGCTCCATTTTCTTTGCTGAAAGACAGATCTCAATTTCCTGTCTGGTTTCTTCCTTCTGCGATACAGAGGCAGTCGTGCTGCGTATGATGGCGATCAGATCGCCTCCGGTTCTTCTCGCTGTCTCAAATACCTCAGAAAAAATCTCAATATCTTCCACTCCGCTGCGTTGTGCCAGATCAGAAAGCAGCTCCTCCATCGTCCGGTTCAGCAAAATTCCCACACGAATCCTGCGAAATTCCTGTAAAACCGGTTCTTTTTCACTGTACAATTTCTGAAGTTCTTCATATGCCTGCGTAAATGCATTTTCAACCGAATATCCCGCCGTCAGGGCGGTAGAAACACACCGCATCCCGACCAGAAATCCCCGCTCCAGCTGTTTTCTTCTTTTCTTTGCCAGTTCTCTTCTGACTTCTCTGAAAAAGAAACAGATGCCCGGCAGAAAAACCACGGCTGTAAGCACAGAACGGTAAAATAAAAGACTGATCAGAACATCTGCCAGAATATACACCGCCGCATACCTGAACATTTCCTTTTTTGTTATCTGATAAACTTTATAATCCATACAAACCCCTTTTAAACCTGCTTTCTCTGCTTATTTACGTTCAGGTCAAACGACCGTGAACCTGGCACACAATTCCTGCACGTATCAGTTTCTGCATATGGAACAGCTCCTCTTTTTTATGTAATTTTCCCACGACACGCCCTTCTTTTTGCTTTCCATCTTCCAGAAATTCATACAGCACCGAAGTTACTATTTCTCCGGATTCATAATCATAACCGGTGATCTCACGAATCTCCAGGACACGCCTGCTCTTATCCCGCAGTCTCCCCAGATGGATCAGTATATCGATTCCGGATGCAATCTGTCTGCGTACCGCGGACAATGGCATCTCAAGCCCCATCAGAACCATTGTCTCCAGCCGGACCAGCATATCCGACGGACTGTTCCCGTGACCGGTACTGAGTGATCCGTCCATACCCGTATTCATCGCCTGAAGCATATCAACGACTTCATCGCCCCGCACCTCTCCGACAATAATCCTGCTTGGTCTCATTCGCAGACTGCTCTTGATCAGATCCCGGATCGTAACTGCATGTTTTCCTTCGGTATTTTCTTTTCTTGCTTCGAGACGAACCAGATTTTCCACGCCCTGTATCTGTAATTCTGCGTTATCTTCAATCGTGATGATCCGCTCGTCTTTTGGAATATAATCCGAAAGTGCATTGAGGAACGTTGTTTTCCCGGAACCGGTTCCGCCGCAGATAAAAATGTTGTATCCGGCACACACAAGTTGTTTCAAAAAGTCCGCTACCTCTTTTGAAACACTCCCAAGCTCGATCAGACGCTCCATCGTGATCGGCTCTTTCGGAAAACGCCGTATCGTAATGATCGGTCCATTGACAGCCACCGGCGGCAGTACAATATTTACACGATCTCCGTTTTCCAGTCTGGCATCCGTGATCGGAATCGCCTCATTGACAATGCGGTTGCATTTTCCTGCAATCTGCTGCACAACGTCTTCCAGTTTTGTTTTCGAAACAAAACGGTGCTCCCAGCAGCGTATTCTGCCTTCTCTCTCCACAAAAATGCCGTCTGTTCCATTCACCATGATCTCTGTCACACTCTCATCTTCCAGAAGTTCCTGCAAAATATCAAGTCGGCGGATCCCGTTAAACAGTTGCTGCCTGAGCGTGATTTTCTCTGACAGCGGCATATACTGCCCTTTTGCTTCCTCCCAGATCAGCTTATCAATTTCCACAAGGATTTCCTCATCCGATATTTCTTCCGTATGATCCAGTTTCTCGTTTAAAAGGGCATACAGTTTTTCCTGTTTCTGTTCCATTCCCTCCACAATGCATCACCCGCTTTCTTTGCGTATTAACTGTCTTACATAATCTCCAAGTTCACTCCAGATCAGCTGCTCCACATAATGTTCCTTTTTACCGAAACTGCTGTGAAACGGCAGCTTCAGTTTTATGGTTTTCCCAAGAACTTCTTCATATTCTCTTGCAACCATGACCTTTTCATACTGAGCAATTTTTGTCACAGCCATGCTGTCCTCTCTGACCGGCATATAGATTTTTCCACAGCGATTCAGAAGTTCCGGAAGGTTATCCACCTGTTCTCCAAAATCCAGGAGGATAACTTCATACGAACTGTAGGAGCAGAGATCTTCGATCAGTCCCAGCCATTCGCTGCACTTGATACTCCGCAGATCAAACGGGGAAAAGGCGGGCGGAATATAGTCCAGATTGTTGATCGTCTGCACAAGTCCTCCAAGTTTACTGATCAGATTGCCTTTCCCACTTCCGGAGAAATACATCAGATCACTGATATCCCCGTCAAACTGTCGGTTCATTAATACATCAAAACCGGCATATTCTTCCAGATTCAGATAAAGGACCGCTTTTGTACTTGCCAGAAGCTGTCCGAGTGTCAGTGCAAAAGAAGTCTTACCGGTGCGTTTGACCGGCGAATAAATACCGGTCACTTCCACTTCCGGCTTGAAAAGTGCAGCTGCCGGTGCTTCCTTTACTCTCGCATAAGAATCCATGACCTCCGCAATCAGACTGTCCGCCGGCTGATATTTATAAACTGCGGAATATTCCGACAGTTCGCAGATCTGCTCTCCTTCGGAAAGAACCATAACTTTGCGGATCTGCAGTTCCCTGACCTGTTCACACAATAATTTCCCTGAAATCAGCAGAATCTCTATTGTTTTCTCTTTCGCACACGCACAGAGACTTTCCACTCCGGTAAACGCCTGCACCTCAAACTCTTCTCCCTTCCGGCTGTGAACATATTCCATAAGATTATAAATATACATACTTTCCGAATCACAGATTGCAAAAACAGCCTTACTCACTTCAATAAACACCTCCTGCACAAAGTAAAATCCCACCTAAAATAGCAATTGCAAAATGAAACCTTCCATCCTGATCCTTTTCATTCAGATATGGCTCCCAGACACCATTCTGCTGCTTTTGAATATAAGAACAAAAGTACAGCAGCCTTGTCTTTAGATTTCTTCTTTTGAGCAATACAAAAATCGACAACACCGCCCCGACAAATAACGAAGCAATCATACAATATACCGCCCTCTGCGGTCCCAGAAATCCTCCGACAACCGCCCAAAGTTTCATATCTCCCGCACCCATCATGCGAAAATAATAAATCCCGGCACCAAGCACCACAGGAATGCACGCACCTCCAAGAAACAGAAGCAATCCCACAGCTTTCGCCTGCCTGATCTGGAAACAACAGCCAAAAATAAGCCCGATTACAATAAGCTCATTTGGAATCTTCCCCTTTCTCAAGTCAAAAAAGACTGCAAACAAACCAATCGGAATCAGAAAAAAGCATTGGTTTATTTTCACGATCCACCTTCTTTCGTTTTTTCAAGTCGAACGCACGTGAGACTTGGCACGCGATTCTGGTCAGCTTTGCTGACATTTACCCAACAGAATCGCTGTGCATCCTCGCGGAGCGTTTATCTTAGTCGGAGATTGCACTCCCACTAAGACAAATTTGTTGCTCGCCACTTATAGGAGTCTTCTCCGACTAAGATAAAAACAGGCGTTTTCTTCAACTAAGACAAAATAAAATTCCTAAGTATCCGAAAACAAATTTCACTTTTTCAATTAAATGATGTGGGTGTCAAAAGTTCCCAACTATGATGCCTACGGATTGTTCCGTGCGTTGCACTCCCACAATCCTTTCTACGCTCCGCTCCGGTCGGTGCTAAACATGTGCCACTGGCACATAGCACCCCAGTATTCGCATATCGTGGGATTATCATCCCACTTTTATGCTCATATCGGGGCGGGTCCCAAGGTCTTTCATCCACCTATGAGCAAGCTCATGTGGATTTAGACCTTTTGACCCTGGCATCATTAAATAATGTTGAAATATTTGACCGAACCGGTCTGATTAAATGATTTTAGAAATTCACATCTATGATACATCAAATGTGAACTGGCTCCCGCCTCGACAGACGGCAAGCAACAAGTTTGTATCAATGGTGGGATTCGATCTCCCAACCGATGAATGTATTATATATCTTTTGTATTTGGATGTCTATAGTAAGTAACTATATTTTTTAACTTTGTGAGATTTTTACAAAACCTTTTTACAAAAACTGACACCCCTCAATTCCATACAATAAAAGCACCCCCGGAACGCCCAGAACTCCGGTTGTTGTCACGCTAATCACATTGCAGCCAACCTTAAGATCCACTCCTGCATTGTCAAAAACCTGATTTAAGAAAAAAACACATGCCATCCCAATAATTATCCGTACCAGAAAACGAGAAATATACTTCATAAAAGCACCCTGTCCTTTTTCTAAATTGTATGAACTCTACTGACAATTCAGTACAGATTGCAGCAAGAAAGTCCTGAATATAAAAAGTATTATACTTTACTCCGGTATTCTTATGATATGAAAAGATGCCAGACAAATTGCTTTGTACTTTTTACTTCCACAATTCTCTGGCACCTTCTTATTTTTTCAGATCAGAATTTAAAGATTGCAATTCCGTATGCCGGCAGATCGTATGCAAAAGAGTATTCTCTTCCGTCACATTCACTCTTCACTGCCTTGTATACAACCGGACGCTCCGTTGTATTTCCGCCAAATTCTGCTGCATCTCCATCCAGCACGAGGCGATACTGTTTTCTTTTTGGTACACCGACGCGATAATCCGGTCTTGCTACCGGTGTAAAGTTGATCACAAAGAGCAGATTGCTCTTACCGTCTTTGGAATGACGCACAAAGCTGAAAATGCTTCGGTCGGCATCATCTGCATTGATCCATTCAAATCCGCATGGATCCTGATCTGCATCATAAAGTGCCGGTGTCTTTTTATAGAGATGAAGCAGTGCTTTGACGTAATTCTGCATCTGCTGATGTTTGTCTTCTGCAAGCAGATACCAGTCAAGTTCTCTTGCTTCGCTCCACTCCTGAAGCTGTGCAAACTCCTGTCCCATAAACAACAGTTTTTTGCCCGGATGACCAAGCATGTATGCATAGCCGGCACGTAAGTTTGCAAACTTATCATCGTAGAGTCCCGGCATCTTATTGATCATCGAACATTTCAGATGAACTACTTCGTCATGTGAGAGTACCAGTATGTATTTTTCTGCATAAGCATACGTCATGGAGAACGTCATTTTATTATGATTCCATTTGCGGAAATACGGATCTAATTTCATATATTCCAGGAAATCGTTCATCCATCCCATGTTCCATTTATGGGAGAATCCAAGTCCGTCCTCTTCCGGTTTTCCGGTAACTTTCGGCCATGCTGTGGATTCCTCTGCGATCATCATTGCTCCATGATTTCTGCCCAGCACAACGCTGTTCAGATGTTTGAAAAACTCGATCGCTTCCAGATTTTTATTTCCGCCGTAAATATTCGGGGTCCACTGACCGTTTTCTCTTCCATAATCCAGATAAAGAATGGATGCCACCGCATCGACACGCAGTCCGTCGATATGGAAATGCTCAACCCAGTAAAGTGCATTGGCGATCAGGAAATTCTTGACTTCGCTCTTGCCAAAATCAAAAACTTTTGTTCCCCATTCCGGATGCTCGCCCTTTTTTGGATCCGCATACTCGTAAACACATCCACCGTCAAATTCTTCCAGTCCGTGTGCATCTCGCGGAAAATGTGCCGGTACCCAGTCAAGGATAACACCGATTTTCTGTTTATGCAGATAATTTACCATATAAGCAAAATCTTCCGGCGTACCATATCTGGAAGTCGGTGCATAATATCCAGTTACCTGATAACCCCAGGAGCCATCAAACGGATGCTCCGCAATCCCCATCAGCTCTACATGCGTATAACCCATTTCCTTCACATATTCTGCAAGTGATTTTGCAAGCTCTCTGTAATTATAGAATCCATCCTCGTCCTCTCCATGCGGATGTTTCTTCCAGGAACCCGGATGTACTTCATAAATAGAAACCGGAAGGCTGTCATTATCTCTCTGCTTTCTTGCTTCCATCCACGCCGCATCACTCCATCTGAGTTTCGTGATATCTGTGATCCTGGATGCGGTTCCCGGACGCTGCTCTGCATAATTTGCAAACGGATCGGCTTTGTAAAGTCCTCTGCCATCTTTTGTTTTGATGAAGAATTTATAGAGCATACCCACTTTTGCTCCGACTACAAAACCTTCATAGATACCGGACGGCTCAAGGCGTGTCATCGGATTTGCCTCTTCTCTCCAGCCGTTAAATTCACCGATCACGCTGACAGTAGCTGCATTCGGTGCCCAGACTGCAAAATAAACACCTTTTTTGCCATTCATCACTGCTTCATGTGCACCCATTTTTTTATAAATATCATAATGCGTTCCCATACTGAACAGATACTGATCCAGTTCTCCGATACGGAAATCTTCCTTTGCTGCAGCCTTTGTTCTCGTTGTTCTTTTCGCTGCTGTTTTTGCTGTTGTTTTTGTTGCTGTTCTCTTTGTTGTATTTGCTGCCGTTTTCCCGGCTGTCTTTCTTACCTTTCTTTCTGCCATAACTACCTCCGACTTTTTCTATACATTTCAACCATAAATTGATATCAGAATCACAAAATGCCATACTGATCCTTTTGAACTGGCATCATTTTTTTCTGAATACTTTACTTTCACATGCATCCAGATGAACCTGGAGTCTGCCATCCACCACCGGCACTGCTTCTTTTGTGAACGCATTTTCATAAGTTCCGTCCACTGGAATCGGGATGCTCATATCCGCCGGATTCTCATCGTTATTCGCTGCCACAACGATGGCATCCTGATCTTTGATTCTTGCATAAGCATACTGTCTGTTTGTCAGTACCAGCTCTCTGTATTTTCCATCTGCCAGAACCGGATTTTCTTTTCTCATCTTTCCAAGTGCCGCAATATGTGCTGTCAGCTCTGGATGCGGATTCTCTTTCTGCATTTTTTCAAGGTCAAGCTGCGGACGCATGGCATCATCTGAGGCACCCTGCTTTCTTCCTTCAATGCCCCACTCGGAGCCATAATAAATAGATGGAATGCCCGGCAGCGTGTAGAGCAGTGTATAAACCTCGCGGATATGATCTTTGTTGTTTAACTTGCTCATCAGACGGTCCACATCGTGGTTATCTACAAAAGAATACAAAGTACGTCCTCTGTAAATACCGCCGTTGTCATCAAACTGACGGCGGATCGTATGGGCGATCTCAAAATAATTATGATCATTGTGTCCCGAATACAGACCTTTGTGAAGCTCATAATTCGTTGTGGAATGAAGCATTTCGTCATTTACCCATCTCGCATAATCGCCGTGGATCACTTCACCCATCAGCCAGAAATCCTCTTTCCACTGACCGGTGCGGTAACGCATTTCTTTCATAAAATCAAACGTCAGACAGTCAGCACAGTCCAGACGGATACCGTCAATGTCAAACTCCGTGATCCAGAAATGAATCACATCAAACAGATAATCACGGACTGCCTGCTCGTAAAGATTTAAATTGACCAGCTCAAAACAGTTTCTCCATGCTTCATAACCAAATCCATCGTTATATGGAGAATTCCAGCCAAAATTCACTCCTTTATACCAGCTGCAGTACGGAGAATGTTCTCTGTTTTTCTGGATATCCTGAAATGCAAAAAACTCTCTTCCGGTATGATTGAAAACACCGTCCACAACCACGCGGATCCCATTTTCATGTGCCAGTCTGACAAATTCTTTGAAATCTTCATTATCCCCAAGTCTTCTGTCTACTTTTTTGTAATCTTTTGTATCATAACCATGTGTAGAAGATTCAAACAGCGGTCCGATATAGATCGCTGTAACTCCGATCTCCTTTAAATGGTCGATCCACGGAAACAGCTCCCGCAAGCGATGCACGGTCTCCGGTTCTTTGTTTTCCTTTGGTGCCCCCGTCATACCCAGCGGATACATATGATAAAAAACTGCTTCGTTATACCACTTTCCCATTTGCAAATACCTCCATCTTAACTGTAAATACCGTACATAAACTGCTTTACAAGTGCCCGCTTTTTCTCCTCTGAAATCTGCTGCGGTCTGCCTTCCCGGTCGCATGCCAGCAGAATATAATGATTGATCAGACCGATAAATCCAATCGCAAACTGCTCTTGCCTTCCGTTCATATTTCCAAGCTCATGCTCCGCCGCATCAAAGAAATGTACGATCTGCGAATAGAACCTTTTCACAAGCGGCTTTACCGCCCGGTACGCTTCATTCTCCTTCGCAGAATAAAACATCGCCATCAGAAGTGCATAGACTTTATAATTTCTCATCGCATAATCTAAAAATGCAGAAGCAATATTGTAAAGCGTCGCTCCGACATCCCCTTCGTAAAAAGATGCCCGCTCCAGTTCTTCATTCAGAACAGTAAAATGTTTCGTCAGCAAAGTCTCCAAAAGACCATATTTGCTGCCAAAATAGTAGTACAACGTAGGTTTTGTAATCCCCGCTTTCTGAGCAATCTCCTGTACGCCAACGGCATCGTAACCCTTGGCATAAAACAGCTCCAGTGCACACTGCAAAATACGTTCTCTATTGTCCATAAATCCTGTCCTTTACTCCTGTTTACGGTTGCTTTCTTCATTATACCGTTCGGTATATAAAGTGTCAAGGAATATCCCGCTAACTTCATAATAAGACAGTCCGGTTTCCCGGCAGATTCTTGCGACTTCTTCGTACTCCGGATAAATCCTTTTCCCATCCGGCAGATCGCATACTTTTACTTTCATTTTGCCAAACGGCGTGTCGATCTCTGCCGCTTCTCTTTTTAAGATACTTCGTTCCATGTACATTCTGCGGATGCCGATCGTTGTCGTTCCCTGAAAAATAAGTTTCTCCAGCTTTTCCGCATCTTCTTTTTTACAGATCACATTTACCTGATATGCCGGGCGATTTTTTTTCATATAAACCGGCGTATAATGAACATCCTTCGCCCCCGCCTGCATCAGACGCTCCATCAGAAATCCGAGTGCCTCGCCGCTGCAGTCATCAATATTTGTCTCCAGTTTACAGATCTCATCTTTTTCCATCCAGCTCTTTTCATTCTCGCTTTCCAGAATCATTGCACGCAGAATACCGGCACAGGCGTATTCTCGTTTTCCTGCACCAAGACCTGTTTTTTCGATGAAAAATGACTCCGGAAGTTTATCAGAAGTACGGATCGCCGCCACGATCGCTGCACCAGTCGGCGTAACCAGCTCACCTTCTATCTGCGTAAGTTTCAGTTTCAGATGATTGGCCTGTACGATATTTGTCACCGCCGGAACCGGGATCGGCAGAATGCCGTGCTGACAGCGGACCGTACCTCTTCCTTCGCAAAGTTCTGTCACAATTACCTGATCGATATCCAGATTATCCAGGCAGACCGCCACCGAGAGAATATCTACGATTGAATCTACAGCACCGACTTCATGAAAATACACCTGATTTCTTGGCACGCCATGTGCTTTTGCTTCTGCATCCGCCAGAACCGAAAAAATATCCGTCGCTGTTTTTTTCGCACGTTCCGTCAGGCTGCTGCTCTCAATAATCTGCAGAATATCCACAAAACTTCTGTGCTCATGTATATACTCTGCATCATGGTTATGCACATCATGCCCATGCATATGCTCCGTAGCATGATTATGTGCATGAGTATGACCATGCAGATATTCCATATCATGATCATGATTTTCATGTTCCTTATCAAGAACCACATCAAAGTCGCACGCATCCAGACCGGATTTTTTTACCCTGGAAATGCGGATATCAAATCCCTGTACCGAAAGGCTTGCAAGAGCTTTTTTCAGAACCTGCTGATCTGCTCCAAGATCCAGAAGTGCTGCTACCGTCATATCTCCGCTGATACCGCTTTCACACTCCAGATATAACGTTTTACCCATTCGCCTTCACCCCCAGTCTGTTGATCTGCGTTGCCATATAACCTGCTCCGTAACCATTGTCAATATTTACCACCGCAATTCCGTTTGCACAGGAATTTATCATCGTCAGAAGTGCAGAAAGTCCGCCAAGATTTGCACCATAACCGACGGAAGTCGGCACAGCGATCACCGGCTTGTCCACCAGCCCGCCAAGCACGCTTGCCAGTGCACCTTCCATACCCGCAACGGCAACAACACAGTTTGCACTCTGAATTGCCTCCAGATTTCCAAGCAGTCTGTGGATGCCGCTCACGCCCACGTCATAAACCCTCGTCACTTTCGTTCCAAAATATTCTGCCGTCTGTGCAGCCTCTTCCGCTACGGCAATATCTGCCGTTCCTGCAGTGCAGACTGCGATATTTCCGATATGCTCTTTATCCTTTTTTTCAATTTTTATGATATGGGAAATCGGATCATATTCTACCTGCGGATATTTTTCACGCAATATTTCGTACTGATGCTGTGTTGCTCGCGTTCCGAAAACCTGTCCATCTGCCTTGTATAAACGTTCAAAAATATGAAGCAGATGTTCATCTGCTTTTCCGGCACAGTAGATCACTTCCGCAAAACCGGATCGCACCTTGCGATGCATATCCAGTTTCGCATAGCCCATCTCTTCAAACGGCTCCCTGCGGAGAAATCCTTCCGCTTCTTCCACAGACATCGCCCCGTTTTTTACTTTTTCCAGAATTTCCTGTATTTCCACAAAAACACACCCCGCTTTATACTGTCTTCTCAAGACACACAAGCTGCACGCTCGGAATGCCGTTAAACACGCAAGGCACAATATCCGCCTCCCAGTATCCAAGCCGTGCATACAACTTTCTCGCAGCCTGGTTTTTCGCATTCGTATCCATACGCAGATACGGACAGTTATGTTCCTTTGCATAATCCTCATAAAACTTCACAAACGCACTTCCATATCCTTTTCCGGACTGCCCCGGATCTACGACCAACGTATGCAGAACCATAACCTGTTCCGGCAAAATATCCTGATATTTCCAGTTTGCATCAGCATACTCCGACACCTGAACCTGGTTGATCCTCGCTGCTGCCACAATCCTTCCGGCATCCGTCATAACAAACAGATCGTCATTTTTCACCGCTTCTTTTGCGGTATTTTCCGTCGGATAAACGCCGCGTATCCAGCCGATCACCGCTCTGCCTTCCTCTTCCTCCGTTAAAATATGATCATAAATTGCCGCAACCTGTGCAATATCTTCTTTTGTTCCTCTGCGAATTTCCAACATTTTCTGTCCTCTCTGTCTACTCAGAAACCAAAATCTTCATAATCCTCTTTCAAGAATCGATGATAAATAATATGGCATCCTTCATCTTTAAAACAATAATAATATGGATCGTCCGGTTTATCTTCAAAACGGATCAGAATATCAAATTCTCCATTGTTCATATTTTCTGTAATAATATTATCAGAATACTTATGAAACAAATTCAGAATATCATCCATCTTGCATCCATGTTTCTGAAGCAACTCGATCAGGCTTTTAATAAATTCATTTTCCTTCATATTATTATGGACGTACTCGCTGCCTTCCTCCGGAATGTGGAAGCAAAATCGCTCCGCTTTGTGTGTCGCAACAACCTCTCCCAGCTTCTCTGTGATCACCACCGGAAGGTGGTTCAGACGCTCCTGCATCTGATCTGCATCATCACTCGTACCAAAAAAATGATTCAAAGAGCTGAGCGGATAATACAGGCGAATTTTTTCTTTTCGAAATCCCAGTTTCGCATGGTCTTCCTTGATCACATCAATCAGATTCTTTAACAGTTTTTTGTATCCTTCATTTCCCGGAAACTGATACAGATTCAATCCAACACCGTCCTTATCATAAAAACGTTCCACTTTTCCATTGACTGTGCGGATTGTGATTTCAGCCGTCGCCGAAATCCGACACTCATTGAGATGACCGCCTTTGACATTCATCTTCTCATCGCAGAGATTAATGTGAATATGAAGATAAGTTTTACCATCCATCGTGGAAACATTTCCCGTCAGAGCCGTGATCTCCATCGGTCCGTTCAGTTCCGTTTTATGGTAAACCTGTTCCCCGACATTATACAGACCGATCACCGCATGGTCTGCCGCACCGATACCCTCAATCGTTGCCAGTGTGATCTTTTCCCTGTCGCAAATCTTTGTCAGAGACTCTACGATCTCCTCGCCACGATCCAGACGAACAACATATGCATCATCAAATTTCATGTATTCCATATCTATATCAGCCTTTCCTTTTTTTGTCCCCATAATACCACGAAAGAAGCAGGGATTGCAAATTTTTATAATCCATTTCATCCACTTACATAAAAATGATATGGATGTCAAAAGTCCCCAACTATGATGCCTACGGATTGTTCCGTGCGTTGCACTCCCACAATCCTGGCATCATAAAAATACAGAAGATTATGAAATTTTGTTTTCATAATCTCCTGCATCTTCTCTTTATACTTCTATTCGAATTTGATTATAATGTGCAGCCTACCGGATCTTAATCGTTACAGATTTCTTCTTTCCGCTTCCATCCGTTGCCATTGCGGTGATCTTCACTTTCTTTCCTTTTGCATTTTTCTTTGCCTTTACTTTTCCGTTTTTCACCGTAGCAAATTTTTGATTGCTGCTTTTCCAAAAAAGTCTGGTATTAGCCTTCTTTGTGGCTTTTACTTTCGCTTTCAGCTTAATGCTCTTTCCTGCTTTGACGGTTTTCTTTCCGGAAATCGTAACTTTTTTCACAACACCTTTCATACCGGTGATTGTATAAACTGCCTTTTTGCCGCTTCCATCTGCTGCCTTCGCAGTGATCGTTACTTTCTTTCCGCCGCTGCCTTTTTTCATTGTGACAATACCATTTGCATTTACGGTGGCAGCTTTCGGATTGCTGGAAGTCCATACCAGTGTTTTGTTTGTCGCATTTGCCGGCGAAATATTTGCCTTCAGTGCGATTTTCTTTCCTGCTGCAATCTTATTTGAAATTCCGCTGATCTTAATGCTGCCAATCAGTATACTCTTTGAAGAATCTGTACCCGGTCTTGGATTTGGACTCGGATCTGGTTCCTGATCTTGGCTACCCGGATTTACAATATAAAATGTACTACTCAATAATCCTTCATAATCACCAATTCCATGAACACCGGCCCAGGCTTCGCCAATTTCTACATTATCATCCAGAAAAACTTCGTAATCCACACCTTCTTTCAGGATTTTTCCATCTGCATCTTCTACCGAAACTCTCGGAATCACCGCATTTCCAGTATAACGAAGATCGCCGAATACATACATTCTTCCATTTTCGATATTTTTCTTTGTGTTCTTCTTTTTGTAGATAAATGTCCAGGAATCTTCGTCACCTGCCGTTACCGTCATCTGTGCTTTTTCCGGTGTATAACCGCTCACATCCGGTGCATCCAGCGTCTGGGAACTTCCAAACAAAGCACGGACTGTTGATGCTTCTGCCAGATCATCTCCCGCTTCATCTTTGTAATATACTGTATAGTCTTTTTCTTCCGGTGTGATTCCTGCTTCATAGGTTGTTTCTGCAGAGTCATACTGTACTGCAACCGTCGCATTTTCGGCTGTTTTTTCTTTAAAATAAGCATAATAGCCAGATGTAACTTCTTCACTTGTACCATCTTCCCAGGTAACATTCAGCGTAAGTCCGGTCGTATCGATTTCTTTCTCTGAAGAGCCATACTGCTGTTTATCCGCCGGTGCTGCCACTTCCACAGAAACTGCCCTGCGGATACGTTCCTCTGCCATGATGCCATTTGTCTCTGCATACTGCCATGCTGTACCGTTTTCACTGCACCATAATGTCAGATTTGCATTATCTCCAAATGCGGAATCTCCAATCTCTGTAACACTGTCCGGCACCTCTACACCTGTCAGAGAATCACAGCCTGCAAATGCATCTGAACCGATTGTTTCCAGCCCATTTCCTGATACAACCATATCAAGTGAACTGCAGTTTTCAAATGCCTGACTGCCGATTTCCGTCACCGTATCCGGCAGGAATACAGCGTGGATTTTATCCTCATTCCGGAATGCCTGCGGATCGATACCCACAACGGTACGTCCATTGATCGTCTCTGGAATGCAGAGCAGATCCTGTGTATCACTCAGTGCCCTTGTCATACGTCTGGAAGCATCTTTTGTCTTTTTGCCATTTAAGCTCACGATCCATACGTGATTGTTTTCATCGGTGCGATACTCGAAATTCGCCGCTTCTGTTCGGTTCATATTTCTTCTGCAGGTTGCGATAAAATTGTCATACCGCATTTTCTGTGAATACAGACTGATACATTGATCCAGCCATTTTTTCTTATATTTTACAGCTGCATTTTCCCCTGATTTTTCCGCAAGCTCACTGCATTTATTTGCCATCTGAAGCAGCGAAGCTTCATAGGCTTCATATGCAAACTGATATTCTTTTCGAAGTTTTTTACCTGCTGTTTTTCCGGTCTTCTGATAATTTTGTGCAATCTCAGCGTATTTATTGTTCAGTCCGACACTCAGTGAATTGCAAAGCGACATACTGTAAGCAATCCGCACCAGCTCATCATAGTCTGCAAGCTTTATTTGTTTGCTGATACGTGAATAGAACAGTTTTCCGACTGTAAGTGCACCGCCGACATCAATGCCGGAAAGCGGATCAAACAGCTTTGCCATGTCTGTAACTCCCTTTTTCACAAGGGCTTCCGCAATTTCTTCAAAGTACTTATCTACAATAAATTCCTGAATCGCTACTTCCGATGATGCCCAGTATTTCTGCAGTTTTCCCTTTAATTTCTTCAGTCCCTTATAGGCTGTAGAATCCGGTGCTGCACTGTTCAAAAGCTGATTGACCGTTTCCATTTCCAGATTCGCCATAATGCAGATCGTTGTGCCAACCTGGACTGCCGAAGTTGCAATTCCAACCTTTTTAAAGATGCCGTCAATCTTTGACCAGTTTCCTTTTACCTGTTCAAAAATAGTTTTTGCCTGTTCGGTGGTAAGTGCATCTCCCTTTTCCAGTTTAGCAAGTTCCCACTGTACGCTGGTATCCATTGGCTTCTTTGCCGCTGTAACAAGCTTATAAAATTTAGAAACATTCTTTACTTTACCGCAAACGTTATCCACTACATTTTTTAATGTATCATCCTGTTCATCAATCTGACGGATCAGTTCAATCGCCACTTCCTCTTCTAACTTATCCTCTTCCCATCGTTTTCCGGTAATTGCTTCCAGAATCTGTTTCGTCGAACGCACGATCACATCACCGGACAATGTCTTAATAACAGAAAACAGCTCATCATTATCCGTACGTGCCGCCAGAACATCCGCAGCCGCATCATACAGCGTTCTGTGCATCGTTTTGTATGCCTGGTTATCTCTCAGATAGTGGTGATATTTTCCAAACAGATCATCCAAACTATACGGATTTTGTGCCATGTCCTCCGCCAAACCCGTGAAATCATACAGATAGCAGCCACCGTCCTGTTTCATCATTGCAAAATCAGCTTCTACATACGTCCATTCAAAATCATAATTTCCCGACAGCAGTTCTTTCCCTGTCTGGTCGATAATTTTACAATCATCATACCACTCTCCCACTTTTGCAATTCCATTATGCATATTTCCGGCAAGATTAAACTGCTCCGCAATCTGCAGGTTTCCATCCTCGTCACAGTAACCCCACTCTCTTGTTCCTTCTGTTCGAACACGAATCAATGTATCCGCATTATAATTCGAACCATCTATATATTTTTTCAGTAATACGCCTTTATGATCATAAACTTGATATTGTCCGTAGTCCACAGAATCCCCGATACTGAAAACAAAATTTCCATTTTTCGTAACGGACACATCACTGTCTCGATAATAAAGATCTTCCTCAAGATCCAACTGTGCAATCTTTTGAAAGGATGCGTTATAAAAAGCATTTTTATTCCTTATAAAAAAGACAAGTTCAGAACCAACCAGACTTTCTTTCACCGAACCGAAACTTTCTTCATCCAAATCAATTCCAAGCATATCCCAACCGGAAAAAGTCCGATCCAACGTATTAAACAATGCCACTTTGTTCCCTTTTTGCAAGCTCACCACATGACTGCTATGATCCTTTGGGATGCTCCAGGAATCTATGTTCATCTCGTTTAAAACTATTTTTTTGCTGATTGTATCATAAATCAGCACATTCGTATCTTCTTTCCCATAAGTTCCATATCTGAGATAAAGCAGATTATCCCTTACTTCCAGACCATAAACCACCTTATTATCTCCAAGTTCATACACCGGATCCGAGTTTGCATCAATCAGAGTGCATTTTACCGTATGGTCCTCCATCACCGGATTATAGGTTGGATCCACATCTGCACATTCTCTTTCCACTGCATATCCGCCCTTCATGATAATCGGTTCTACATCTTTTCCAAATCCTGTATTATCATTTGTCCCGATCATTCCCCCGTCATACGAAATACGCTTACCATTGTACTGTAAATAGTTGTCCAAATACTTAACAAAATGCTTTTTTCCATTTCCATCAAATCCTACCAAATAACAGCCATCTTCTGAAAAATTTTCGATAATATCCCAGAAAACGTTAATATAAACTGTACAGTTCGGATTATTACAATAATCATTATTATAAATCTGGTTCTTATCTATAACCTGACCATTTTTCATAAGAATCTGCTTACCCTCATCGTACATTCCTAAACCATTTGATTTGAGAAAACATCCATCCCCCAATGAATATATCCTGCTTCCTGTAAAACCTGTCAGCAGTTCACCGGTATTTATATCCATGACTGCTGTTTCCTCATCCACATTTTTTACGCATATCCTTGAACCACTGGTATTGCTTGTAATACTTCTGTATTTACATACTCCATCCCAGAGTCCTTTTGAATCCACAATACCATATAAATTTTTGTCAGAATTTTCATCCCGCTTCATCGCCTGGAAAAACTTATCATCCGACTCGCGTATCGATTCATCCGAAAAATCCGTATTAAACGCATTTCTATCAATATCGTCATACTCCGCTTCGTACAGGATTGTTGCATCACTCTTAAGCATTCCCACTTTTCCGTCTTTTACAAATCGATAAACATCTGTCACAGCTCCCTCGCCATCTCTATAAGGTTCCGGCTGCTCATCCAGATCATATTCAAAATATTTCCCGGTTGTCGCATTGTAGATGTCATATTTTGGAGTCTGCGTCTGTGGTTTCTTAATATAATACAGGCGATCACCCTTATACGAAAGTCTCCAGATTGCATCCACAGAACTATACGACGTCGTTCTCTCCCAGTCGTCATAAATATGCTCATTTTCATCCCAGTCTGTATCCGTACCCGAAACTACAAAAGTCTGGACTATTCCACTCTTTCCAATCAGATAAACATTGTCATCGTACTGTGTCTTCTTTGCACGCACAACAACCAGTCCCGGATAATCTGCAACAACCTTTGCATTTTCCGTGTCCGTGATCTGAACATGCCAGCCTTTTACACTTTCATCTTTAATATCATTGTTTGCCTCCTTAATCGTAAACGGAAGCGTCTCCTTCGTCTGCTGCTCCTTCACAGGCTGCGTCTCCGCCGCAAAAACAACCGGCGAACTCGTAAGCAGCATTGCTGCACTCAGCAGCGTACATAAAATTCTTTTTTTCATGTGAACCTCCTTTTTTACTTTTCATTTCCTGTGAAATCAAAACAATTTCACAAGTTTCCCTTTTTCCTATCATCACACTCAGTATAACAAAATTACCATTCTTCGATACTGCAAGTATGATGCTTTTCACTATCATAACTAATCCCGACTAAGAGAATCTTACTTTCATATCCCGATAACGCACCCTGGTATCGTTTCTCTTTTATCTGCCTGATTGCAGTATCTGCTGATTGGTTATATTTTAATTCCACAATCATTGCCGGGCGATTCCCAGCATTTGCCCTTGGCAAAAAAACAAAATCAGCAAATCCTTTTCCGGCCGGCATTTCCCGAATAATAGTATAATATGCCGGTGCAGTAAAATACGCCATTGTAAGCACACAGCTTAAAGAGTTCTCATCGTTGTACTTTAATATAGAAGTATACGTATCATGTGCAAGCTCGATAAGTTCAGCTACTTTCTCAGTGTTACCACTAATCGTTGCCATAAGTAATGTATCACATTTGGAAATCGACGCAGCAACATCTTTCCATTCTCCTGTTTTTAACGCGGATTGAAACGCCTTAGCCACTTCATAATTTGGAATATAGGCACTTAAAATATCTGCATCATATCCAAGATATCCAAGATGAATGAGAGCAGTTAACGCATCATCTTTTGAATGAATTTCTGCCAGATCATTTTGGAAACATTCCGTATCCACCATGACTTTTCCTCCGGATAGCATTGTAAGGACATCCTCTTTCAATCCTGAATAATTCATCATAATAAAGTTATTAATTGTGCCAAAAGCAGAGGTATTTCGCCAATAGGAATCAAAATCATGATATTTCATCGCCTGTGATACGGAATTTGGATTATACATGTGCATTCCATCGATCAGATATCCATTGTACCATTCTTTTGTAGTTTCAAAATCCATATCATATCTTTTACATAAAGCCTTAACTTCTTCTTCGGTAAAGCCATAGTATTTCGTAATCGGTCTGGATTTTAGCATAGTATATTCTTCAAAGTTGTTTAAAGCCGATTCATCCTTTATTTTCTTAATTGGCATGATACCTGTGATGTATCCAAGTGCCAAAAAAGATTTTGATTCTTCTGACTTAAACAAAGAATGGAGAAACTGTAAATATTGATGGATCAAATCCTGATCCGTACTGTTTCGTACCACACAATCCCATTCATCAATGATAATCACAAAAGGAATCCCTGTTTTTTCGTATATTTTTATGAGTACATAACTGATACGATCCCGTTCATTAAATTCCTCCGGGTAATCCATTTTCAATTCTTTAAAAATATCTTCTATTATCTTTTCTACAATATCCTTTTTATGAAAATCCCAAAAGGACGAAATATCCAAATGGATTACATTGTACTTATTTCTGTATTTTTCATAATCTGGATCTGATGCAATCTTTGTACCTTTAAACAATTTTGCAGAATCACTACCAAGACTATAATAAGCGTCAATCATCCCCGCAGCATGTGACTTTCCAAAGCGTCTGGCATGGCTGACAGCAATACAATTTCCAGGTGTTCCAATGGCTCTGTTCAAGTATTTTAGTAATTCTGTTTTATCCACATATATTTCATAATTTCTATCTTTGGTAAAACTCCCATTTCCGGGATTAAAAAAAATACCCATCGTACCCCTCCTTTTACCTTACATTTCCCTTTAAAACTAAAATCCTTTCACAAGTTTCCTTTTTCTATCATCACACTCAGTATAACGAGAATTTACAGACTGCACAAGCTTTCTTTTTCGCACATTTTGCCAAAAACAAAAGCGACCATCTGATGTAACAGTTGATCGCCTTTGTTTTATTGTGAAAAATATTTTATCAAATTTACATTCTGCTTTTTATTCCGAATGATCCTCTATAAATTTTTCTAAACTCGGAATTGCTTCGATATCCTTTAATACCTTCTCTACTTCTGATTTTTCCTGTTCCAGATCACTTATTTCTCATTTTTCAATAAAGAGAGACCTTTTAATCTAAGATGTGATTATATTTTTCACTTGCATAATTGGTATTTTTCTGATAGAATAGTAAATCAAAATAAAAACGGTTATTTATATTGGAAACGCACATCCTCCGGATGATAACGAACAACACGTAGCTCATTATCAAAAGGAGGATATTTTTATGCCAAAAACTAAATTTGAAGACGCAATTTACACAATTATCATGGCTACCATTATGGTCTACGGAATGATCGTATACAATGTAGCTCTGAATACCGGTGGTGTATCCGGTCAGACCTTTCTGCTGGCTACCCATGAAATGATCATTATGGTTCCGGTTGCCTTCGTCCTGGAATTTTTCATTGTCGGAAAAATTGCTCAGAAGCTCGCATTCACCGTAATGAAACCTACCGATCGTCCACAGTTCATCACCTATGCCATTTCTATCTGCATCTGCTGCATTATGTGTCCGATCATGAGCCTGGTTGCCACCATTCTCTTTAAAGACCAGCACACATTCGGCACCTGGATCCAGACCTGGGCCATGAACTTCCCGATGGCAATCTGCTGGCAGATGTTCTACTGCGGACCGCTGGTGACATCCTCCCCCACCTATAGAGGTGGGGGCTTCCCTAACCTCGGCGGGTTTGGTTCTCGTTCGATAGTACCAATGTGCTAAGCATAAGCGAGCTAACCCCGTGTGTCCCACGGTTTCTATTCTATTGAGTTTCTGTCATGCAATTACTAACCGC
>NZ_WQNP01000081.1:0-210 GCF_018783905.1 Ruminococcus sp. MCC718 | reverse complement strand
AGTCGAACGCACGTGAGACTTGGTGCGTGATTCTGGTCAGCGAAAGCTGACATATTCTTCTCAGAATCACTGCACATTCTACACTTCGTTCCGGTCGGCACAAAACCATTGTCCACTGGACAATGTGTGCCCTCGCGGAGCGTTTATCTCAGTCGGAGATTGTACTCCCACTGAGAAAGACTTGTTATTACTCACCACTTGCAGAAGTGG
>NZ_WQNP01000080.1:0-205 GCF_018783905.1 Ruminococcus sp. MCC718 | reverse complement strand
ATATAACAACCAATATGGGGGTGTAGCTCAGTTGGGAGAGCACCTGCCTTGCAAGCAGGGGGTCAAGAGTTCGAATCTCTCCATCTCCATTCGGTAATCAGAAAACAAAAGTTTTGCTGGTTGCCACATGTACCTTGAAAACTGCATATAGAAAATAAATTCAAAATATCTAACAAGTTAGATAGACATCCGAGGAAGTTATCAA
>NZ_WQNP01000009.1:0-41288 GCF_018783905.1 Ruminococcus sp. MCC718 | reverse complement strand
CCAAGCACGAGAGTGTGAGGTTCAGGATAGAAGAAAAAGATGTAGGATTTATGGTCTGTATGCGGTTTTGAAGGCACATGCCTTTATGATCCTCGATAGCTCAATGGTAGAGCATTCGGCTGTTAACCGAAGGGTTGTTGGTTCGAGCCCAACTCGGGGAGCTGACCTGCAGTAAAAACTGCAGGTCTTTTTTGCTTTTTATAGAATGTATGCTTGATGCGAACAGGAACTGTGAAGTTACAAAAAATGAAAGAAATTAAAAAAAGTACTTGATATTTATAAATATCTATGCTAAAATTGTCAATGTCGCTGAGAGATTCAGCAAAGTAAATAAGGCTCCTTGGTCAAGCGGTTAAGACATCGCCCTTTCACGGCGGTAACACGAGTTCGATTCTCGTAGGAGTCATTTCGTAAAAGTATATACGGATATGCCGATGTGGCTCAATTGGCAGAGCAGCTGATTTGTAATCAGCAGGTTATCGGTTCGAGTCCGATCATCGGCTTCTGGACCTTTAGCTCAGTTGGTTAGAGCAACCGGCTCATAACCGGTCGGTCCTGGGTTCGAGTCCCCGAAGGTCCATTCAAGCTATCAAATATTTTAATATTTGATGCAAAGACAACAAGTTATACTTTTACAATGTATGGCCCAGTGGCTCAGTTGGTTAGAGCGTCGCCCTGTCACGGCGAAGGTCGTCGGTTCGAGTCCGATCTGGGTCGTTTAATGGGATCTTAGCTCAGCTGGGAGAGCATCTGCCTTACAAGCAGAGGGTCACAGGTTCGAGCCCTGTAGGTCCCATTTATAATGAATATGCCGTAGTGGCGGAACTGGCAGACGCCCGGGACTTAAAATCCCGTGGGTAGTGATACCCGTACCGGTTCGATTCCGGTCTGCGGCATTTTTTGCAATATGCATATATAAGAAAACGACTGAAAACCCTGTAAAATCAAGGATTTCAGTCGTTTTTTGTTTTTCTGTGCCGGAACAGAACGGCAAAATCCTGCCCCTTTTTGCCCCTTCAAAATCAGATGATTCATGAAATAGCCTAAGCACGCAGAAATGCGTGCTATTTTTGTACCCATTTTTAAGGAGGTGAGAAACCAGCAGAACGTACGCTATACGCCGGAGATGATGCGAAATGCTAAGATTGATTCGAACCAGTACGAACGGTACAGGGAAGTCCTGAAAGAAGATGCAGGAAGCCTTGCGGATTTCAGGCAGATGAAGTATAATGAGCCTGAAAAATTTGGAAACATGAGCGATCCTAAAACAGGAAAACTAAGATCAGGAGTAACAGTGGACGATATATCCGAAGCATTAAAAACGCTGTTAGATGTCAGAACTGTGAAGACCGACAGGCAGGGGCGAAGAAGTCAGAAGTATATCGGAAAATACGCAACTGTGACAGTAAATCCAGACAGCGGTATACTGCTACAATGTAATCCAACAGACGCCGACTATATTAGGAGAATAAAAAATGCGAAAGTTTAAACTCAAAAGTGATCAAATTGAATTTCTTAAAAAAATGTATCCGGATAATGAACTTGTTCAGCGTGTGCTAAAATCAGAGAAGAATGGCAACTTTGAAATAGATGTTGATACAGAGATTGATTTCATGGAGTATATTGAAGACGAATCCGTATATTGGATGGACGCAAACTATGAAGCATCTCCGAAGACATACATGTTGTAAGGGATGACATTTTTTATCAGACGAATTAGATGATGCTTGAGGTGATGAAGTAAGAGAGCAGAAGATGATCTGACATATCAGGAATATAAGGACAATGTTTTGGATTATATGATGCATTATGAGAGGCTTGGATGGGAACCGAGACAGGTCACAGACTGGATGACAGAAGAAGATAATGAGCTGCTTATTGGCACATCAGAAGCACTCTGGATCATTTCTATCGGAGCTTATGAAGTGGAGCATGACATTCTGGAGGAGAGAGTACTGGAGCAGTTGTCGTATCATATCCCACGCTATGAGATGGGAAAATACAACGACATCACGCCGGAAGAAAGAGAGCTTCTGGAGAAGGATATTGCATTTATCCGCTCGAAAGTCGAATTGTGGAAGCTGAAAAGCTATGATGGGTGATGCTTATGGACAATTTCAAAATCATTTACAAAATACTTTTTACACTGGAAAGGTCCATGGATCTGGAGAAGTTTAATCCGGACAGCATCAGCCCGGAAGCATTGAAGATTTCTGATGAACGTTGGAATAAATACATGGAAATGTTGTTGGATGCAGGATATATAAAAGGGGTAAAGATACAGAAATATGTAGCAGGTGGAACCAGTGTGGATATCGATGATATCCGTATCACTTTAAAAGGTCTTGAATATCTGAGCGAAAACAGCATTATGCAAAGGTTATATAAAGCAGCAAAGGGAATAACGGAATTAGTTCCGTAGTTTTACCACTGGTCTTTCGACTGGTGGTATTTTTGTACCCTTTTTTAAGGAGGTGAGAAACATAAAAAGCAAAACTTATGAAGAATTTGTTGAAAAATTCAAACCGAAGAAAACGACAGACGACTGCTATACACCGATGGATTCTTCAGGGGAAGGTCAGACAAATATTGGATGCTATTGGGGATTGTATTGATAGAAAAGGATTTGCACCACCAGATTATTATGATTACAATGAGTTTGGACGAGAAGCTCAGAAAGTATATGATAGAATTTATGAAAATAACTGTATTTGATTAAAGGAGTATAGTACGCAGAGATGCGTGCTATTTTTATACTTATGCTGATAAAAATCGCCTTGCAGGAAGATGAGAGATAAAAGTAAAATGAGAGATAGATTTGTTAAGAAATATACGGCGAATATTCTTGACGTAAAAATACTGTATGTGTAAAATGAAGAAAATGGAAACGTGAATAAAACATAAAAACAAACTATGAAAAAGAACAGGAGAAGAAAATGAAGCAATTATGGAAAAAATTTGATAAATTGACGGAAATTTGTTATATGAGTGAGCTGGAGGATAACTGTCCTCAGTGGGATGAGGCTTATGAAGTCTTCAAACAACTTGTTGCACAGGGAAGAGAAAAAGATCCGCAGTATGCAGCTGAGATCCTGAAAATGGATGATGCTACGGATTTTGCGTATGGTGTGGCAGACTGGATCGAGGATTATCTGGACGAGCTGGATGCAAGGGAAGAACATGAAAAATTAATGGAAAGATGTGAGGAACTGTTGAATCTGTTCCAGTGGCAGGAAGTATATCCGGGGGATTTGAAGTTTCGGATCGCTTCAGCTCTGGCTGCGGAAGATAAAAAGGAAGAAGCACTGAAATTCTGTGAGAAATGGTATGCAGAAGATCAGCATGAGATGGCTGCAACAGCTCTTGTGTACGCAAAAATGACCCTGAAAGATCTGGAAGGGGCGGAGGACGTTGTAAGAAAATATATTTCAGAAGATACGCCTTGTACAGATGAGAATGATATTCTGTTTATGGCGGCGGCTGATCTGTATCTTGTAAACGGAAAGGAAAAGGAGCGGATGGCAGTTACGGAAGCTCTGCAGAAATACGAACAGGAGTTAGAGGGATATTCGGAAGATATGGAAAGCGATATTTCTTTTGAACTGCCTTTCGAATAAGAAAAAGAGGCTGGAGGAAAAGAAGGATGCAACTGGCATATGTTTTTCTTGGATATTTTTTGGGGAGCATGTTGTTTGGATATCGCATCACATGGCTGTTGAAGGGCGTTGATATCAGAAAACTTGCAGAGGATGAAAATCCGGGAACGTATAATGCATTTGTGTTTGGCGGATTCTGGTGCGGGATTCTGACATTGCTGGCGGATATGGGCAAGGGATATTTGCCGGTGATACTGTATCGTCAGAATTATAGTACAGAGGAGCTGATCTTTGCTCTTGTGATGGCGTCACCGGTGTTTGGACATGCCTTCTCAATTTTTCACGGAAGAAAAGGTGGAAAGGGAATTGCAGTTTCTTTTGGGGTACTGCTGGCGTTGTTTCCAATCTGGAAACCGGTGCTTTTGCTGGCGTTTTTTTATATCTTATTTTCGGTGGTTTTTAAGATCCGTTCACATCGCAGACGTTCAATTGTGACTTTTGGCTGTTTTTGTGTCGGCTGCCTGTCTCTGGTTCCCATACCTGCGATTCTTTTAGGATGTGTCCTGATTTCGTGTATTGTGATCTATAAGCATCATCTGATGGAGGAGAAATCAAATGAAAGTGCTAATCTTATCCTGTAATACAGGCGGCGGACATAATGCGGCGGCACAGGCGATCGCAGAAGCAATCCGTGAGCATGGTGAATGTGCAGAAGTGCTGGATTATCTGTCTCTTGCCGGAAAAGGAGTATCAAAACTGGTCGGGGATGGTTATGTGAAGGTTGTTAAAAAAGCACCGGCCATGTTTGGCATGGCGTATAAACTTGGAATGGTGGTAAGTCGACTGATGAAAAAATCTCCGGTGTATTATGCAAATGCCAGAATGGCACGCTATCTGGAAGAATATCTTCAGGAAAATCCGGTGGATGCGATCGTTATGCCACATCTTTATCCGGCAGAAACGATTACTTATATGCGAAGAAATGGGTTTGCTTTGCCGCTTACGGTGGCCGTGATGACAGACTACACCTGTATCCCGTTCTGGGAAGAAACCGACTGTGACTATTATATTACACCGCATAAAAAACTGCATCCGGAGATCATAAAAAGAGGAATTCCGGCATATAAACTGAAAGCGTTTGGTATTCCGGTATCTAGGCAGTGCCGGGAGGATATTTCCAGAGAACAGGCACGCGATATGCTTGGACTGGAGCAGGAAAAGAAATATTTTCTGCTGGCGGCAGGAAGTATGGGAACAAAAGCAATCGTGCATATCCTGGAACTTTTGCTGGCAATGCGAAGCAAAAAGGAAAATCTTGTGGTCATCTGTGGAAGCAACCAGAAGTTAAAGAAAAAGCTTCAGCAGAAATATAAAAACAGAAAAGAGGTAACGCTTGTCGGTTACACAAAAAAGATGCCTCTTTATCTGAAAGCCTGTGATGTGATCTTTACGAAACCGGGAGGACTGACTTCTACCGAAGCGGCAGTCAGTGGTATCCCAATCGTGCATATCCGGCCGATTCCGGGATGTGAGACGGAAAACAGGAGATTTTTCCGGATGCTTGGAATGAGCGTTTCCGGAAAGACAGCGATTGGTCAGGTGGTAAGCGGTGTGCGTCTGATCCACGATAAAAAAAAGGTAAAACGGATGCTGGAGGCTCAAAAAAGAGAAATAAATCCGGATGCTTCCGAAGAATTGTACTATTTTTTGAACGCAGAGAACCATTCCCCCGCTTCAAGTGTGCAGAGCACTAAGCGGTGAGCAAGTAGCGAAGCGGATTGTGAATGTCCGCTTTACAGAAAATACGAAAAAAATGCACAAATAAGAGCCGAAAAGAATTTGATTTTTGGTTAATCGTTTTGTTATATAACGATTATAATATAGGCGTAACAAGAAAGAACTTAACAAAACCTCTTTGTTGAAGGCTGCTAAGAAATCAGATTTTTGGAGGAAAAGATAAATGAATACTTTAAAAGCTGAAAAAAGAAGCACAGATGAAAAAGCAAAGAAACTAAGAAGAGAAGGATTTGTTACTGGTAACTTATTTGGCAGAGAGATAGAAAATTCTATCATGCTGAAGCTGAGTAAGAAAGATGTAGAGCAGTTGCTCAAAGTAGATAACAAAGGTAGTCAGGTTATGCTGGAAGTAGACGGCAAACAGTATGATGCCCTGATCAAAGACATTCAGTACAATGCAATGGCAAGAAGAGTGGATGAGATTGATTTCCAGGCTCTGGTAAGCAATGAAAAAGTTCATTCCGTTGCAGAAGTCATTCTGGTAAATGCAGAGAAAGTTGCAAGCGGTGTTGTACAGGAAGGTTTAAGTGAGATCGCATACAAAGCATTGCCGGCAGCACTGGTTGATAAAGTAAAAGTAGATGTTGGAAATATGAAAGTCGGCGATACGATCCGTGTAAAGGATCTGGAGATTGCAAAAGATAAAGAGATTGATCTGTCAACCGATCCGGAAGCAGTTGTGGCAACGGTAACAGCCGTACATAATGTTGTACCGGAAACAGAGACAGAAGAGACAGCAGAAGAATAAAATAAAAAGTGGTATAAGAAATAAAAAGCGAAAGGCATCCGTTCTTAAGAATCAGAGAAAATCTGAAGAAAGAACGGATGTTTTTTTTGCTTGAAAAAGAAGGGAAAAGAGTCCAGATGCTTTTTGAGGGATTGAGGTAGCAAAAAGCAGGCAGCTGTGCTATACTCTTAGCAGGAGAAGAATAGTAGAAAACAAAAATTTCGCTTGGATGGATTTTCTGCTGTGATATAGAAATGGGAAGCTTATTCAATCAAGAGAAAAGGGAAGTGTCAGAAGAACGGAGGAATAAAACATACAATGAACATATTTCAGGGATTTCGAAAGCTGCTGTTCTGTGTAATAGCAGCATGTACGGGAATGGTTGTCGGATATCAGCTGAGCCGTGTACTGTTCGCAAATGTGAGACTGTGTCTCGGAATCGGTGCAGTCTGTGCGGTGATCCTTGGTATACTGGCTTTTCGGTTTTACCGGGCGGGGCTGTTTCTGGTCTGTGCAGTACTGATGTTTTTTGTTATAAAGACGCTGCTGCACCGGGAAGACTGGTGGGTATATCCGGTTTCATCACTTGCGGCACTGGCAGCAGGCTACAGTGTTTTTCTGCTTGAAAAACCGGCAGAAAATATTTCAGAGACATCGGATGTCACAGAAGAAAAGGGAAAAGATAAGAGAGAGAAAAAAAGTCACAGAAAAAGAGAAGCAGATGAACAGAAGGAACGTCATGCACGTCGCAGACAGGCAAGAAGCTGAAAAACCAGCGTTCTGTGAATATGGTTTTTCAGTACAAAGAGCGTTTCAGGAAGGAGTTTCTTGTGAAATTTGATATGCATTGCCATACAAAAGAGGGATCTTTGGATGGAAAAGTCGAAATTGAAGAATATATTCGCATTTTGAAGGAAAAAGGTTATCAGGGAATGTTGGTATCTGACCATAATTCTTATAATGGTTACAGATACTGGAGAGATCACATCAAAGGAAAAAAGTATACGGACTTCGTAGTGCTGAAGGGAATTGAGTATGATACAAACAATGCAGGACATTTTCTGGTAATTCTGCCGGAAGGTGTAAAGCCGCGTATTTTGGAAATGCGAGGGATGCCGGTAGAATTGCTGACCAGGGTCGTACATGCTTACGGAGGAATTCTCGGACCGGCACATCCGTTTGGAGAGAAATATTTAAGTTTTGGAAGTTCTAAGAAATATCAGCGGAATCCGAAGATCATGCAGGAGTTTGATTTCCTTGAGGCATACAATTCCTGTGAAGTGGAAGAACGGAATCAGGAAGCAAAGAAGGCGGCCAGAAAGTATTTTCTGGCAGAGTTTGGAGGAAGTGATTCTCACAAAGCGGACTGCATTGGAACGGCATATACAGAATTTCGTGAACCGATCCATACAGAATCCGATCTGATCGAGCAAGTGAAACGCAGAGCACCGATCAAGGCAGGCGGCACGTATTATCATGGTACGACCAAAGAAAAAATCGGCAAGGCGAACGATCTGCTGTTGTATTCTTTCTGGGTCTACAACAAAGTGGCCGGTTTTGCCAAATACAACAAACGCAGAAAGCAGCGAAAATATCTTCCGCTTTCCATCAGTGGCGGTCAGGGATTATACGATCCGGCCAGTCAGAAAGTTCCGCATTGAGAATGGCAGTAAACATCCGGTTTTTGACACCAGGATTTTCCAGGTTCAACTGACGCAGAAGCTGTTTGCTGTACTCGCGGCGTGTATGTCCGTCAGCCGGACAGGGACTTTTGGCAACCGGGAGCTGATATTTATGCCAGAATCCGATCACATCCGCTTCATCGACAAAAAACAGCGGACGGATCACAGTCAGATCCATCTGATCTAAATATGTTTTCGGTGGGAACGAGTAAAAGCGTCCTTCATAAAGAAGAGACAGAAGCATAGTCTCGATCACATCATCCTTATGATGTGCGTAGGCGATCTTATTGCAGCCAAGTTCTTTGATGGCAGCATTGAGAGCGCCTTTTCTCATTTTAGCACACAAAGAACATGGGTTGTTTTCACGGCGTTCTTCAAAAATGATCCGGGCAATCTGTGTATCCACGATTTTATAGGGAATTTCAAGCGTCCGGCACATTCTTTTGATTGGCTCCAAATCAAGATTCTGGAAACCAAGGTTCACGGTGATGGCAGTCAGATCAAACGATTTCGGATAAAAGCGTTTCAGACCATAGAGTGCACACAGAAGCGTCAGGCTGTCTTTTCCTCCGGAAATGCCGACTGCGATGTGGTCGCCTTCGTCGATCATCTGGTAAGTATCGACTGCCTGACGGGTGAGACTTAATAATTTCTGATATTTCATAGCTATACTCCTTCAATATTCGACTGAAATAATATGATATGATGCCAGGGGCAAAAGGTCTAAATCCACATGAGCTTGCTCATAGGTGGATGAAAGACCTTGGGACCCGCCCCTATATGAGCATAAAAGTGGGATGATAATCCCACGATATGCGAATACTGGGGTGGATTGTTCTGTACTTCGCACTTTCAAAATTCTGGCATCATGGAATAACAAAACCATACCTTATAAATGAGAAAAAGTCAACGATTGCAATTCATATCCAGAGTCGGTATAATAAAATAAATCAGGGAACAAATGGAGAAAAAATGGATGCATCCATTTTTATATCGACAGGTTCTGCTAAATGATAAAAAGCCTGGGGAATGTGTCAGACTATGGAGAAGAAAGGCAGGAGATGAAAATGTGTCAGTATGACAGAGAATCAAAAAAAGCGGAAGAATTTATCAATCACGAGGAGATTCTTGAGACGCTTCGCTATGCGGAAGAAAATAAGCATAATGAAGCTCTGATTGCTCAGATCCTTGAGAAAGCAAAAAAGAGAAAGGGACTGGAACACAGGGAGGCGATGGTGCTTCTGGACTGTGATATCGAGGAGAAAAATCAGGAGATCTACGCTCTTGCAGAGCAGATCAAGAAGGATTTTTACGGCAATCGAATTGTTATGTTCGCACCGCTGTATTTATCAAATTATTGTGTGAATGGATGCGTATACTGTCCATATCATGCAAAGAATAAGCATATCAGCCGCAAAAAGCTGACACAGGAAGAGATCCGAAAAGAAGTGATCGCACTCCAGGATATGGGGCATAAGCGTCTGGCACTGGAGACAGGGGAGGATCCGGTCAACAATCCGATCGAATATGTGCTGGAAAGTATCAAGACGATTTACAGCATCAAACATAAAAACGGAGCGATCCGCCGAGTGAATGTAAACATTGCTGCGACAACGGTGGAAAATTACCGGAAACTGAAAGAGGCAGGAATCGGAACTTATATTCTTTTTCAGGAGACCTATCATAAAGAAAGTTATGAAAAACTGCATCCGACCGGACCGAAGCACAATTACGCTTACCATACTGAGGCGATGGACCGTGCCATGGAGGGGGGGATTGACGATGTAGGCATCGGTGTACTGTTTGGGCTGGAATTGTACCGTTATGAATTTGCAGGACTTCTGATGCACGCAGAACACCTTGAGGCGGTACATGGTGTGGGACCGCATACGATCAGCGTGCCGCGTATCCGCAGAGCCGATGACATTGATCCGGAGACCTTTGATAATGGCATTGACGATGATACGTTTGCAAAGATTGTGGCATGTATCCGTATTTCTGTTCCGTACACCGGCATGATCGTCTCTACGAGAGAAAGTCAGGCCTGTCGTGAACGGGTGCTGCATCTTGGTGTATCACAGATCAGCGGAGGTTCCAGAACGAGCGTTGGCGGTTATGTAGAACCGGAAGCGGAAGATGATAATTCTGCACAGTTTGATGTCAGTGATAATCGATCCCTGGATGAGGTTGTAAACTGGCTGATGCACCTTGGTTATATTCCGAGTTTCTGTACCGCATGTTATCGCGAAGGAAGAACGGGAGACCGTTTTATGAGCCTGTGCAAGAGCGGTCAGATCCAGAACTGCTGTCATCCGAATGCATTGATGACATTAAAAGAATATCTGATGGATTATGCATCAGAAGATACCAGAAAAATCGGTCTGAAACTGATCGAGAAAGAGATTCCGAATGTACCAAGAGAAAAGACAAGAGAGATACTGGAGTACCACTTAAAAGAGATTGAAGACGGTCAGAGAGATTTTCGTTTTTAATGCAAGAGTGTCGGGAGGAAGAAGCCTATGAGTCTGAATGCAACGCCGGCGTCAGAACGTATCCATATCGGGATTTTCGGCAAACGAAATGCCGGAAAATCAAGCCTGATCAATGCACTGACCGGACAGAATCTGGCAATCGTATCCGATGTTTCCGGGACAACGACAGATCCGGTTTATAAAGCGATGGAGCTTCTGCCGTTAGGTCCGGTGGTACTGATCGACACGCCGGGAATCGATGATGAAGGTGAGCTTGGAAAGCTTCGAGTAAAGAAAAGTTATCAGGTGTTAAATAAGACAGATATTGTACTCCTTGTGTGCAGTGCAGTTGAGGGGATTACAGAAGAAGAGCAGAAATTACTGAAGCAGATCGAAAAAAAGCAGATACCCTGTATCCTTGTCATGAATAAGGCGGATCTGCTGGAAGAGTGTCAAAAAGGGCAGCAGTTCAAAGAGAGAGCAGAAAATGCTGCATCTGTGAGAGGACAGAAGATTCCGGTATTGTGGGTCAGTGCTGCAAAAAATCTTCAGATCCGTGAACTGAAAGAAAAGATTGCTTCCGGAATAGAACAGAAAAAGCCAGAATATCCTTTGGTAGAGGATCTACTTGAGATGGGAGATTTTGCAGTCCTAGTTGTGCCGATTGATAAGGCGGCTCCGAAAGGCAGGCTGATCCTGCCGCAACAGCAGACAATTCGCGGCGTGCTGGAAGCAGGTGCAACAGCGGTTGTGGTAAGAGACGATGAGCTTTGTGATACGCTCCAGAATCTTGGAAAAAAGCCAAAGCTTGTAATCACGGACAGTCAGGTGTTTGGCAAAGTGGCAAAAGAAATACCGTCAGATGTAATGTTGACTTCATTTTCCATTCTTTTTGCACGCTACAAAGGCGAGCTGGAAGTACAGGTACGTGGAGCAAAAGCTCTGGATCATCTGAAAAATGGTGATAAAGTGCTGATCTGTGAGGGATGTACGCATCATCGCCAGTGTGGTGATATCGGGACAGAGAAGCTTCCGAACTGGATTCGCAAACACACCGGGCAGGAGATAGAGTTTCATTTTACAAGCGGCACGGAGTTTCCGATGGATCTGTCAGAATACAGAATGATCATTCACTGCGGCGGCTGCATGCTCAACGAGCGGGAAATGAAATACCGGATCGCCTGTGCACAGGATGCTGGTATTCCAATCACCAATTATGGCGTGGCGATCGCTTATATGAATGGGATTTTGAAAAGAAGTGTGGAAGTTTTTCCGGAAATATGGAAAACACTATAGTAATAGAGATAAGTATTTTCAAGTCGAACGCACGTGAGACTTGGTGCGTGATTCTGGTCAGCGAAAGCTGACATATTCTTCTTAGAATCACTGCACATTCTACACAAGAAGCAGGTTTCTCGATCTGAGATCCCTGCTTCTTGTTGTTTTTTACCTGTAAATACCGTATACCTGTTTAAGAATGTATCTGGCATACTTACTGTGAGGTGCACGTCTATACATCACATGATATATTTTTCTGTGCACATTGAGGTATGATTTAGAAACCTGCTTCTTTGAGCACTTTTTCAGCTGCTGCGGTGTCGTTGGTAACACACAGAACAGCGTAGTTTCCGGAAGTCTTGATGATCGCATTGTCCAGGTTCTTTACTTCATCTGCGTTGTAGGAAGAGTAAAGATCGGACTGATTTTTTACACGTGTTTCAAAAAGTCCTTTTACTTCTGAAACATAAGAGCTGTCGCTGCATTTGATGACAACAGCTTCGCATGCAGTAGCACCGGTACCGACGTAAGCAGCACAGGAATCAATTTTGGAAGTGTCTACCAGGTAAGTGGAAGCTAGGATATCTTCGGAAATAGAAGAAAGGGTGTCTCCGCTTGCTGTTTTGGAAAGATCTTCTGCAAGTTTTGCAGGGTCTGCTGTGACTTCTTTGCCGGAACCGCCGCATCCGGTCAGCATGACACCGATCATAGCGATGGTCACAAGAAGTGTGATGAGTTTTTTCATGGTTTCTAATCTCCTTTGCTTTATGTTTTATTAATGTGAGAACAGACTTTCATCTGCCTCAAATAATGTTCCGAAAACGGACAAGCTGAAAAAATCATACCGTTTCGGAAACATGATTTCTGTATGCTCTGCCAGGTTACAAAGAAGCACCGGAAGCAGTTTCACTCTCAGATGCAGTTTCGCTTTCAGAATCACTGGAACTGCTGTCAGCTGTCACATAATGCGTGTGCAGATAATCCAGCCATTTTGCACAGTATTCCGGATACATATGGATACCGTCGCTGGTAGCATCGGCGGCAAGTGCACCGTTTCCGTTGGATAACACTTCGTTTGGATTCAGATAATAATAACCATTGGCACTGCAGATTTCAAGGATAATCTGGTTGACCGTGTCAATGTTAGTGTTGTTTACATAGTCGCCGGTCTGAACTTTGGCTTCCTCCACGTATGGCACGGCACTGACATAAAAAATGGCATTCGGCATCAGTTTGCGGAGTTCTGCAAGACATTTTGTATAATTCTTGCGGAATTCTTCAAAATCCGGATAACCAAGGTCGTTGGTACCGATCATGATGTACATTTTTTTGAAAGAATTGTTTTTCAGTGCCTGTATTACGGTTACATTTCCACTGGCAGTAGATATGTACGGTGTCTCAAAAATATCCGTGCAGTTCATGCCGACACCGGTCAGGAACGTTCCCTGCGTAATGCCGGACTGCATATGGAATCCCTCGACTCTGGAATCACCGATAAATACAGCATCAGAAAAGTAAGAATCATCCACCGGCGTTGCCTGTTTTTTTACAATGCATCTGTCGTCCACAGTAACGGAAGAAGTGGAGGTAGATCCGGCTCCGTTTACAAATGGTGTGACGTTGGCAGGATATTTGGAAGCGGTTTCCGATGAAGTCTCACTTTCTGCCGTAGCTTCGTCCTGATTCTGAAAATCACTGGAAGAGAATATTTTGTTGAGTTGCTCATCTACCTGCTTGTTTATGCCGCCTTTGGAAGCGATATTGATGATCAGACGACCTTCAAAAACAACTAAAAACGCAAAGACAAGCAGGAGCATATTAAGAAAGCGGGCGGTTTTACGCGGCTTTCGTCTTTTCTGCTGTACCATAATGTCCCCTCTTAATCTTAAAGTATAAAGTATTGTAAAATAATAATATTGTCTTTTCTCCTCCTATATTATATAATAAACCCGATAATTGTAAATAGTTTTTTTAGACGGGAGTTTTTAATTATGGTTTTCAGCAGTCTGTTGTTTCTGTTCCGGTTTCTGCCGGCAGTACTGATCCTCTACTATATAGCACCGCGAAAGCTTCGGAATGTCATTCTGCTGCTCTTCAGCCTGTTTTTTTATGCGTGGGGCGAACCGAAGTATGTATTTCTGATGCTTTTTACGATCACCATGGATTTCTTCATCGGAAAAGGGATCGACAAAGCGAAAAAGGAAGGCAATCAGAAAAAGGCGAAGCGTTTTCTTATGACTTCAATCCTTGTGGATCTTTCCATCCTTGGATTTTTTAAATATGCGGACTTCCTCATCGGGACGGTCAATACATTAACCGGTGCGGGAATACCACTGCTTGGGATACCGCTGCCGATCGGTATTTCTTTTTTTACGTTTCAGACAATGTCATACACGATTGATGTATACAAGGGAAGCACGGAGGTTCAGAAAAACTGGATCAAGTATGGCACTTATGTTTCCATGTTTCCGCAGCTGATCGCAGGACCGATCGTGCAGTACAAGACGATCGCAGAGCAGATGGAGCACAGAAAGGAAAATACTTCCGATTTTTCAGAAGGTATTCATCGTTTTATGATCGGACTTGGCAAAAAAGTCCTGATCGCAAACAACATCGGTGCACTCTGGGATGCCATTGCAGTACTTCCGGTCGATGGACTGGCAGCAGGTACGGCATGGCTTGGGGCACTGGCTTATACGTTCCAGATCTACTTTGATTTCTCCGGATATTCGGATATGGCGATCGGGCTTGGAAAGATGTTCGGTTTCCATTTCCTTGAGAACTTCAATTATCCGTATATTTCAAAGAGTATCACGGAATTCTGGAGAAGATGGCATATTTCCTTAAGTTCCTGGTTTAAAGAATACGTTTACATTCCGCTTGGCGGCAACCGCTGCAAGATCGCAAAGCAGATCCGCAACATTCTGGTTGTCTGGATGCTGACCGGAATCTGGCACGGGGCGAACTGGAATTATGTTCTCTGGGGCTGCTACTACGGAGCACTTCTGCTGATCGAAAAGCTGGTGCTGAAAAAGGTGCTGAACCGTCTTCCTGGAATCATTCAGCGGATTTACACCATGTTTTTTGTGGTGATCGGCTGGATCATTTTCAAATGCGAAGATATGGCATATGGGATCTCGTATCTGAAAGCCATGTTTGGCGGATTCGGACAGGGCCTGTGGAATAACGAGACACTCTACCTGCTTGGTAATTATGCCGTCCTGTTTGTTCTGGCGATCCTCGGTTCGACGATGTTGCCAAAGAAAGCAGCCGGCGTTGTGCTTGGCGGCAGAAAGCGGACCTGGGCGGAAAATGTGATCTACATTGCATTTTATGCGGTGATCTTCTTTGTGTCAGTCGCTTATCTGGTAGATGCAACGTACAATCCGTTTTTATATTTTAGATTTTAATGATGTTTATAGAATTGTGAGAGTACGAAGTACGGAACAATTCGTAGGCATCTTTGTACATTAACATAACATCTTTAAACAGGGAAACAGAATGGAGAGAATATATGACTACAAAAAAGCAGAATATAGCAGTGATCGCTGTGTTTCTGTGCATGGTCTTCGGAATGACAATCTGGACGATGGTCACGCCTTCCAGAGAATTTTCGGAGAGGGAGAACAGAGCACTGGCACAGATGCCGGAAGCATCGGTTGAAAGCTGCTTTTCCGGAAAATTTGAAAAAGATTTTGAAACGTATCTGACGGATCAGTTCCCGATGCGGGATGGCTGGATCAGTGCAAAGACTGCGATCGAGAAGGCAACTTTTAAAACAGAGAGCAAGGATATATATTTTGCAGACGATGATTATCTGATTGAGGCACATTCCAAAAGCTTTACGGCACCGAGTGCAAATGCCAATATCGGTTACCTGAAGAATTTCATGGAAACGTGTGTGGAAACATACGGCAAAGACCATGCAACAGCGATGGTTGTGCCGAATGCGGTGGACATTCTGAGAGATCATCTGCCGAAATATGCATCTCCGTACGATGAAGAAGTCTACCTTCAGAAAGTTGCGGATGCAATGCCGGAAGGCACCTGGTTTGACAGTGGAAGTGTTCTGCGTGAGCATAAGAATATTCAGCTTTATTACCGCACAGACCACCACTGGACCACGGAAGCAGCATATTATGTGTATGCGGCATGGGCAGAAGAAAAGGGACTTTCTCCGCTTGCACTGTCTGATTATAAAAAGAAGATGCTCACAGATGGATTCTTCGGCACGGTTGATGCCAAGGTCGGCGGACGCAACCGCAGCGATACGATCCATGTTTATATTCCGAAGAAAAAGGAAAAATATCAGGTAAATTATGTGGCGAAAAACGAGACGGCAGATGATATTTATCAGTATGATTATCTGAAAATAAGAGACAAATACAGCGTTTATTTTGGCGGAAATCAGAGTCTGGTGGAAGTAAAGACAGACAGCAAGAGCAAACGGAAGCTTCTGGTCGTGCAGGATTCTTACGCACACTGTTTTATTCCGTTTACGCTGCATGATTTTAAAGAAGTCGATTTTGTGGATCTTCGCTATTACAGCGAAAGTCTCAAAGAATATATGGAAAAGGGCGATTATACGGATGTTCTGTTTCTGTATAATGCGGCCGGATTTGCAGAGGACAACAGTCTGATCAAACTTGGAAACTGAAAACGGGGTAAAAAAGACAGGAGGAAATGGCATGAGCTATGCAGATAAAGTATTTAAGGGAATGTGCAGAGATATTCTGGATAACGGAGTGAGCACAGAAGGAGAAAAGGTGCGTCCGGTCTGGGAGGACACGAATGAGTCGGCGTACACGATCAAGAAATTCGGCGTGGTCAACCGTTACGATCTGCGAAAAGAATTTCCGGCACTGACGCTTCGAAGAACGGCATTGAAAAGTGCGTTTGATGAACTTCTGTGGATCTGGCAGAAAAAGTCCAACAATGTGCATGACCTGAATTCTCACATCTGGGACGCATGGGCAGATGAGGACGGCTCGATCGGAAAGGCTTACGGCTATCAGCTCGGCGTGAAGCATCAGTACAAAGAAGGCGAGATGGATCAGGTGGACCGTGTAATCTACGATCTGAAGAATAATCCGTACAGCCGCCGGATCATGACCAATATTTACGTGCATCAGGATCTGCATGAGATGAATCTTTATCCTTGTGCCTACAGCATGACGTTCAATGTGACACAGAAAAAGGGCGAGGATAAGCTGACGCTCAATGCCATTTTAAACCAGAGATCGAACGATGTGCTGACGGCAAACAACTGGAATGTGGCACAGTATGCCCTGCTTGTGCATATGCTGGCACAGGTGTGTGATATGTACGTCGGCGAGCTGGTGCATGTGATCGCAGATGCCCATATTTATGACCGACATATTCCGCTGATCGAGGAACTGATCACAAGAGAAGAGCATCCGGCTCCGAAAGTATGGCTGAACCCGGAGAAAAAAGATTTCTATGAATTTACCGTGGATGATCTGCATGTAGAAGATTACGTAACCGGACCGCAGATCAAACATATACCGGTTGCAGTGTAAAAGCTGGCATGACAGAATACATTTACCGGATAAAAAAGTGTAAAGAATGAGAAAAGAGGAGGATAAGTAAGATGAATTTGATTGCTGCTGTGGATAAGAACTGGGCGATCGGCAAGAACAATGAACTGCTGGTCAGTATTCCGAACGATATGAAGATGTTCCGTCAGATGACAACCGGAAAAGTAGTTGTGATGGGCAGAAAGACACTGGAGAGTTTTCCGAACGGACTGCCGCTCAAAAACAGAGTCAACATTGTCCTGACAAAAAATCAGAATTATCAGGTCAAAGGTGCCATCATCGTGCACAGTGTCGAGGAAGTGCTGGAAGAGCTGAAAAAATATGACAGTGAGGATGTCTATGTGATCGGCGGAGAGCAGATCTACCGTCAGATGCTTCCATACTGCGATACGGCTCATATGACAAAGATTGACCATGCATATGAGGCTGATGCTTATTTTCCAAATCTGGATGAGAAGGAAGAATGGAAAATCACGGCGATAAGCGATGAGCAGACGTATTTTGATCTGGAATATTATTTTGTGAAATATGAAAAACAGGTACAGTGAAGTCAAGTCGAACATACGTGAGACTTGGTATGCGATTTTGGTCAGCTTTGCTGACATTAGGGAGGTCTGATTTATGTACAGAGAACATACAAAAGTGGTAAAGATCGGCAACCGGGTGATCGGAGGCGGAAATCCGATCCTGATCCAGTCCATGACAAATACAAAAACAGAAGATGTGCGGGCAACTGTGGCACAGATCCAGGCTTTGACTGCAGCAGGATGCGATATTATAAGATGTGCAGTTCCGACACAGGAAGCTGCGAGTGCATTGAAAGAGATCAAAAAGCAGATTACGATCCCACTGGTAGCGGATATTCATTTTGATTATAAACTGGCGATCGCGGCGATCGAAAACGGTGCCGACAAGATCCGCATCAATCCGGGAAATATCGGCAGCAGGGAGCGTGTGCAGGCTGTAGTTGATGCGGCCAAAGAGCGAAACATTCCGATTCGTGTCGGTGTAAACAGTGGTTCTCTGGAAAAAGACCTGGTGAAAAAATACGGCGGCGTGACGGCAGAAGGGATCGTGGAGAGTGCCCTGGATAAAGTGCATATGATCGAAGATATGGGCTATGACAATCTGGTCATCAGCATCAAATCTTCCGATGTACTGATGTGTGCAAAAGCACATGAGCTGATCGCACCAAAGACCGGTCATCCGCTCCATGTCGGTATCACAGAGTCCGGAACAGTTTTATCCGGAAACATCAAATCCGCTGTCGGACTTGGTATCATTCTTTCGCAGGGCATCGGTGATACGATCCGTGTATCTCTGACCGGAGACCCGAAAGAAGAGATCAAATCTGCCAAGCTGATCCTGCGTACGCTGGGGCTGCGAAAAGGAGGCATTGAGGTTGTGTCCTGTCCGACCTGCGGACGTACACAGATCGATCTGATCGGTCTGGCAAACAAAGTTGAAAATATGGTAGAAGATATTCCACTGGATATCAAAGTTGCGGTCATGGGCTGCGTGGTAAACGGACCTGGCGAAGCGAAAGAAGCGGATATCGGGATCGCCGGCGGAAAAGGCGAAGGTCTTTTGATCAGGAAGGGGGAAGTGGTGAAGAAAGTGCCTGAGAGTGAACTTCTGGATGCTCTCAGAGAAGAGCTTCTTCACTGGAATGAGATTCATGCCTAAAGAGTTTTTTGATGTATTTCCGACTTTAAAGGTAAATGACAACTTAAGAGGATTACTTTCTCAGGCGACGGTTACGAGAGTAACCGTCACTTCTGCAAGAGACAGAATGAGGGTATATCTGGAAAGCCCAAGGCTTTTGTACTGGCAGTCCGTGCAGGATACGGAGCATGAGATACGAAGACAGATTTTTGGCAATGCATCGATGGACGTAAAGATCATTGTCAAATTTCAGTTATCCAGACAATATACGCCAAGAACGCTGATGCAGGAGTATGAAAGCAGTATTCTATCTGAAATCAGAGATTATAATATCTTCCTTTACAGCATCCTGCGTCAGGCAGAATGTACTTTCACAGCGGACGATGAGATGACGCTGACCATTGAAAAGAATGTGATAGCGGAAGAGCGTCTTGAGGAGCTTTTGCAGATCCTGGAGAAAATTTTCTGCGAACGCTGCGGCATGCATTTTAAGGTGCAGACTGTTTTCAAAGAGCCGGTGGAGAGCAAGTCGCATAAAAACAGCGAGCTGCGTATTCAGCAGGAAGTCGATGCGATCCTGCAAAATGCCGTGCTTGGTAATCCGGAAGAGCCTCAGAATCTGCCGGAAGAAAACGGACAGGTGGAGGCTGCAAAAGCGGAAGGAAAGACAGAAACGGCGAAAAAAGAGAAAGCAAAACCGGAAAAGAAAAATGACGGAAAGAGCGAGAAAAAAGTCGAGAAACAAGCAGCAGATATGCCAAAAAGCAGAGGAAATTTCCAGGGAAAAGGAGGATTCCGTTCTGGATTTTCCAGAGGAGACGGATCTCGCAGCGTGCGTCGCTCGGACAATCCGGATGTGCTTTACGGACGTGACTTTGAAAGTGAATCTCTGGCGATCGAGCAGATCCAGGGAGAGATGGGTGAAGTGACGATCCGCGGACAGGTACAGACGCTGGAGACGCGTGACATCCGTAATAATAAAACAATTATTATGATGGAAGTGACCGACTTTACAGATACCATTGTGATCAAGATTTTTGCACAGACAGAGCAGGTGCCGGAGATTTTAAAAGATATCAAAACCGGTGCGTTTCTGAAAATCCGCGGCGTGACGACAATCGACCGGTTTGACGGACAGCTCAGTATCGGTTCGGTGTTTGGTATCAAAAAAATCCAGGATTTCCGCAAACAGAGGGTGGACACCTGGCCGGAGAAACGTGTGGAACTGCACTGTCACACAAAAATGAGTGATATGGATGGCGTTTCCGATGTAAAAGACATCATAAACCGGGCAAAATCCTGGGGACATAAGGCGATCGCCATCACAGATCACGGTGTTGTGCAGGCTTTCCCGGATGCGAACCACGCGGTTTCGCCGGATGAGGACTTTAAGATCATTTACGGATGTGAGGCTTATCTGGTGGATGACCTGCAGGACCTCGTTGTCAATTCCAGAAATCAAAGCCTGGAGGATTCCTATGTAGTCTTCGACCTGGAGACAACCGGTTTCAGTACGGTGGCAAACAAGATCATCGAGATCGGTGCCGTCAAAGTGGTAAATGGTAAGATTACGGATAAATTCAGCACCTTTGTCAACCCGGAAGTGCCGATCCCGTATCGGATCGAGGAGCTGACCAGCATCAACGACAACATGGTGCTCGACGCTCCGACAATCGAAGAAATCCTGCCGAAGTTCCTGGAATTTTCGGAAGGATGCGTGATGGTCGCACACAATGCATCGTTTGACATGGGATTTATCGAAGCAAACTGCAAACGGCAGGGCATTGAAAAAGAATTTACGGTTGTCGATACCGTAGCACTTGCAAGGGTGTTGATGCCGCAACTGAACCGTTTTAAGCTGGATACGGTTGCAAAGGCACTGAAAGTATCACTGGAGAACCATCATCGAGCCGTTGATGATGCCGGATGTACGGCAGAGATTTTTGTGAAATTTATTGAAATGCTTCAGCAGAGAGATATTACAACGCTGGATGGAGTCAATGAGCTGGGTCGTACTTCCGTGGATAAGATCCGCAAGAGTCCGTCGCACCATGCAATTTTGCTGGCGACAAACGATCTTGGACGTATCAATCTCTACCGCCTGGTTTCCTGTTCACATTTGAAATATTATAACCGAAGACCGCTGATCCCGAAGAGCGAATTTGTGCGTCACAGAGAGGGACTGTTGCTTGGTTCTGCCTGTGAAGCGGGCGAACTGTATCAGGCTGTGTTAAACCATCGCTCGGATCAGGAGATCGCAAGGCTGGTCAATTTCTATGATTATCTGGAGATCCAGCCGATCGGCAACAATGCTTTTATGCTTCGAAGCGACAAGACCGATGTGGAGACGATCGAAGATCTTCAGGAGATCAACCGCAAGATCGTAAAACTCGGAGAACAGTTCAACAAAATGGTCGTGGCGACCTGCGATGTGCATTTCTTAAATCCAGAGGATGAAGTTTACCGCCGCATTATTATGGCGGGCAAAGGATTTACCGATGCCGACGAACAGGCACCGCTTTACCTGCGTACCACAGAAGAGATGCTCAAAGAGTTTGAATATCTTGGCAGTGAAAAAGCAGAAGAGGTCGTGATCACAAACCCGAACAAGATCGCCGATATGTGCGAAAAAATATCGCCGGTAAGACCGGATAAATGTCCGCCGGTCATCCCGGATTCGGACAAAAGTCTGCGTGAGATCTGCTACAACCGTGCCCATGAGATTTATGGTGAGGATCTTCCGGAAGTCGTTGTCGAGCGACTGGAGAGAGAGTTGAACTCCATCATTTCCAATGGGTTTGCCGTTATGTACATCATCGCACAGAAACTGGTGTGGAAGTCGAACGAGGACGGCTATCTGGTAGGATCACGAGGTTCGGTCGGATCTTCGTTCGTAGCGACGATGGCGGGGATCACCGAGGTAAATCCGCTGCGTCCGCATTATTATTGTGAGAAATGCCACTACAGCGATTTTGATTCCGAGGATGTGAAAGCCTATGCAGGAAGAGCCGGATGTGACATGCCGGATAAGACCTGCCCGGTCTGCGGAGCGAAGCTTCGAAAAGAAGGATTTGATATTCCATTTGAAACATTCCTTGGATTTAAGGGAAACAAAGAGCCGGATATCGACCTGAATTTCTCCGGTGATTATCAGGGAAATGCTCACCGCTATACCGAGGTTATTTTCGGAAAAGGCCAGACTTACCGTGCCGGAACAATCGGTACGCTTGCCGAGAAGACGGCATTTGGTTACGTGAAAAATTATTACGAAGAACGCGGCGAGCGGAAGCGTACCTGTGAGATCAACCGTATCGTAAAAGGATGTACCGGCGTGCGAAGGACAACGGGGCAGCATCCGGGCGGTATTATCGTTCTGCCTCTTGGCGAGGAGATTGATTCGTTCACACCGGTGCAGCACCCGGCAAACGATATGACAACGGATATTATAACGACGCATTTTGACTACCATTCCATCGACCACAACCTCTTGAAGCTCGATATTCTCGGACACGATGATCCGACGATGATCCGTATGCTGGAGGATTTAACAGACATCAATGCACAGGACATTCCGCTGGACAATAAAGAAGTCATGTCGCTTTTTGTCAGCACGGAGGCACTTGGCGTTACACCGGAGCAGCTTGGAGGATGTCCGCTCGGTTCGCTTGGTATTCCGGAGTTTGGAACCGATTTCGTTATCCAGATGCTTGTGGATACCAAACCGCAGAGCTTTTCAGATCTGGTCCGCATTTCCGGTCTGTCCCATGGAACAGACGTATGGCTTGGAAATGCACAGACCCTGATCGAAGAAGGCAAGGCAACCATTTCCACGGCAATCTGTACACGAGATGACATCATGACTTATCTGATCGGAAAAGGGCTGGACAGCGAGCAGTCCTTCACGATCATGGAGAGCGTGCGAAAGGGGAAAGGACTGAAACCGGAGTGGGAAGAGGAGATGCTGGCACACGATGTGCCGGACTGGTATATCTGGTCGTGCAAAAAGATCAAATACATGTTCCCGAAAGCACATGCGGCAGCTTATGTTATGATGGCATTCCGCATTGCCTGGTACAAGATTTTTTATCCGCTGGCATATTATGCGGCATACTTCAGTATACGAGCTTCTGCATTCAGCTATGAGCTGATGTGTCAGGGACAGGAAAAACTGCTTCACTACATGGACGAATATCGCAAAAAAGGCGATGCACTCTCCAAAAAAGAGCAGGATTCCATGAAAGACATGAAGATCGTGCAGGAAATGTATGCCAGAGGTTATGATTTTCTGCCACTCGATCTCTATCAGGCAGATGCGAGACGTTTTAAGATCATCGACGGCAAGTTGATGCCGGCGTTAAGTACGATCGAGGGTCTTGGAGAGAAGGCTGCGGATGCCGTTATGGATGCGGCAAAAGAAGGAAAATTTTTATCAAAAGATGATTTCAGAGACCGGACAAAAGTCAGCAAGACAGTCATCGACCTGATGGATGATCTGGGAATTCTGGGCGATCTGCCAGAGAGCAACCAGCTGTCGCTGTTTGACCTGGTAGGATAGATAAGGAGAAAAAAAGAATGAGCGAAGCAATTGTTACCCTGAAAAAGGGCGAAGGAAGAATGTTGAAATCAGGCGGACTGTGGATCTTTGACAATGAGATCGCAAGTATCCTCGGAAGCTTTGAGGACGGAGATATCGTGGCAGTACATGATTTTGACGGCTACGGACTTGGCAAAGGCTTTATCAACCGCAATTCCAAAATCCGTGTGCGGATGATGACAAGAAACCGTCATCAGGAGATTGATGAGGCATTTCTGAAGATGCGTGTGCAGGAGGCATGGGATTACCGCAAAAAAGTCAGCGATACCGGAAGCTGCCGTGTGATCTTCGGCGAGGCAGACTTTCTGCCGGGACTGGTGATAGATAAATTTTCCGATGTGCTGGTCGTACAGTCCCTGGCACTTGGCATTGACCGCCTGAAAAATCAGATCGTGGAGCTGCTAAAAGAAGTCCTGGCAGCAGACGGCATCAAGATCCGCGGTGTCTATGAGCGAAGCGATGCAAAAGTACGCCGTCAGGAAGGCATGGAGCTGTACAAGGGATTTATCGGAGAACCGTTTGATACCAACGTGGAGATCGAAGAAAACGGTGTCCGCTACATGGTCGATGTCAAAGACGGACAGAAAACAGGATTCTTCCTCGATCAGAAATACAACCGAAAAGCGATCCAGCATCTCTGCAAAGATGCAAAAGTGCTCGACTGCTTTACACACACCGGATCCTTTGCCTTAAATGCCGGATATGGCGGGGCAAAAGAAGTGACAGGAGTTGATGCTTCTGAACTTGCCGTAGAGCAGGCAATACTGAACTCCAAGTTAAACGGCATGGAGGACCGCGTGAAATTTATCTGCCGAGATGTCTTTGAGCTTCTCCCGGAACTGGAAGAAAAAGGGGAGAAATTCGATGTGGTCATCCTCGATCCGCCGGCTTTCACTAAGTCCAGAAATTCCGTGAAAAATGCCGTGAAAGGCTACCGTGAGATCAACCTGCGTGCGATGAAACTGGTGCGTGACGGAGGTTTCCTGGCAACGTGTTCCTGCTCACACTTTATGACCTATGAACTGTTCACACAGACCATCCATCAGGCGGCAAGAAATGTCCACAAACGCCTGCGTCAGGTCGAGTACCGCACCCAGGCACCGGATCACCCGATTTTGTGGGCGGCAGAAGAGTCCTATTATCTGAAGTTTTACGTGTTCCAGGTGGTGGATGAGAAGTGATTTTGTAAAATAGTCACGCCATAATGATTCGAAAACAATCCAAATGGGAAAATTCTGGCAGCATGTTAAGTGAAATCCGCCGAAGACGGATATTCTCAAATTAAAGTAATGAAAACAGACTCCTGTATCAAGAAAGAATACAGGAGTCTGTTTTTTGGCAGAGTGGAAAAAAGGATTGACGTTGCAGCCTCGTCTGTTCTATACTAGAGGACAGAGAAATCAGATGATTAAATGCGGTTTTCAGGCTGCATTTCAGGAGGAATAAAGATGGAAAAGATCATTTTGACCGGCGACAGACCGACCGGCAGACTTCACGTAGGACATTATGTTGGATCTCTGAAACGCAGAGTTGAGCTGCAGAATTCCGGAGAGTACGACAAGATTTTTATCATGATTGCAGATGCACAGGCACTGACGGACAATGCAGACAATCCGGAGAAGATCCGTCAGAATATTATTGAGGTAGCACTGGATTATCTTTCCTGCGGACTGGATCCGGAAAAATGTACGATTTTTATTCAGTCACAGGTTCCGGAGCTGGCAGAGCTCTCCTTTTTCTATATGAATCTGGTTACTGTTTCCAGACTGCAGAGAAACCCAACCGTTAAGACTGAGATTCAGATGCGTAATTTTGAGACAAGCATCCCGGTAGGATTTTTCACCTACCCGATCAGCCAGGCATCCGATATCACAGCTTTCAAGGCAACGACTGTTCCGGTAGGAGAAGACCAGCTGCCGATGATCGAGCAGGCAAGAGAGATCGTCCGCAAATTCAACAGCGTATACGGCGAGACACTGGTAGAGCCGACCGCACTGATCCCGGAGAATGAAGTATGCTGCCGCCTGCCGGGTACGGACGGTAAGGCGAAGATGAGCAAGTCTCTTGGCAACTGCATCTATCTGTCCGATACAGAAGAAGAAGTTCGCCAGAAGATCATGAGTATGTACACCGATCCGAACCATATCAAAGTGTCTGATCCGGGTAGCGTAGAAGGAAACGCAGTCTTTACTTATCTGGATGCATTCAGCAGACCGGAACATTTTGAGCGTTACCTGCCGGACTATAAAAATCTGGATGAGCTGAAAGCACATTATCAGAGGGGCGGACTTGGAGATGTAAAAGTAAAACGTTTCCTCAATGCTGTGATGCAGGAAGAGCTGGGACCGATCCGTGCAAAAAGAAAAGAGCTGGAACAGCACATTCCGGAGATCTATGAGATCCTGAAAAAAGGAAGCGAAGAAGCAAGAAAAGCAGCAGCAGAAACGATGGCTGAAGTGAAGCGTGCGATGCGTATCAATTATTTTGAAGATGCAGCACTGATCCAGGAACAGTCAGAGCGTTTTGCAGCTAAACATGAGAAATAAATATCAGAAATCAGGCAGATTCTTTTTCTTTTGACACAGGAAATGTGACCGTAAAAGAAGTACCGAGATTTTTGGCACTGACCACCGTGATCTTACCATGGTGGTTTTTTGCTATGGTCTGAGCGATGGCAAGACCAAGTCCATAACCGCCGTCCGTGCGGGCTCGCGATTTGTCGGTGCGGTAAAAGCGTTCAAACAGATGTGGCAGGTCTTCTTCCGGGATGGCCTTTCCGGTATTGTGGACAGTCAGCTTTATTTTTTCGTTTTCAGATGTCAGGGTGACGGTAACTTTTTTATCTGAACTGCCCGATTTTTCAAGAACATCTGCAATGCCGGCATATTTGCAGGCATTATCCAGCAAAATGGCAACCAGCTGTCGAATCTGTGGAGCATCACCGGATATGAAAATATCATCAGAAATTTCATCTTCTATCATGACACCCTGCTCAAAGGCAACCGGCTCAAAAGTTAAAAGACAGCCAAGGATCAGGTCACTGAACGAAAACGTGCTGTAGAGCATTGGCGTGGATTTCGCATCGGAACGGGCCAGAAAGAGCAGATTTTCTACAAGCTTTTTCATACGGCCGGCTTCTTCCTGCGTGCTTTCCACCCACTGGAGTTCATCGCGGATCGTGGCATCTTTGTGTGAGAGCAGAATCCGAAGGTTGGCGAGAATTACAGTCAGCGGTGTTTTCAGCTCATGGGAAGCATCAGCGATAAACTGATTCTGCTGTTCCCAGGCCTTTTCGACCGGTTTTAATGCCCAGCGTGCCAGAAAAATGCTGACCAGAAGAAAACAGAGCAGAAAAAGCAGAAGCATCATGACGCACTGAATGACAAGCTCGCCAAGAGCACGTGTTTCCTGGACCGTATCGGCAAAGGCGATTTTTGTGCCTTCCGGTGTATTCTGCTTGATAAAACGCAGCTTCAGATCTGAAAGATATCCCTGATCTTCGGAAACAGCAAATGCGGCACTTACGGCAGCTTCGGAAAGCGTATCCGTTACGGTATAGGAGCCGCTGGAGTTGGTGTCCGTGATCTCGTTGTTTTCATCAAGAGTGACCAGAAAAACCGGGGTCGAGTTAAATGCCGGATTGCGTCCGCCTGGACCGAAATCAAGACTTGGAGACTGAGGTTTCGTGTCATTTTTCGGCGGCTCCTTTGAGCGTGAGCTGTCCAGCATCTGCCGCATTGCTATTTCACTTTCTGCACGAAAAGCATGTATACGGGTGAAACAGAACATGCCAAGCACCACATAGAGGATCACGGCAACCAGGGACATGTTGATGATCACAAATTTGCGACGCAGTTTTTTGATCATGATGTTTCCTCACTTTCCAGCCGGTAGCCGACTTTGCGGACGGTTCCGATCGTGACTTTCGAATCCAGATAGTGGAATTTCTTGCGTAAGAACGAAATATAAGCCTCCACATTGTTGCTTTCGGCAGCAGACTCTGCACCCCAGACTTTGACGATCAGCGTTTCTTTTGAAATCAGGATCTTCGGATTAGACATCAGGATTTTGAGGATTTCAAATTCCTTATATCCAAGATGAATGGATTTATTTTTGCAGGAAAGGTCGTTGCTGGAGAGATTGAGCGTCAGATCATCAAACGTCAGTTCTTCCAGAATCACCTCACCCAGACGTCTTGAGAGGGCACGGATCCTTGCAAGAAGTTCTTCCGGGACAAATGGTTTTGTCATATAGTCATCCGCACCGCTGTCGAGGCCTGTGATCTTGTTTTTTACATCGTCAAGAGCCGTCAGCATGATGACCGGTGTGGAAATTTTGGACTCCCGCAGATGATGTACGACCTCAAAACCATCCATGCCGGGCAGCATCACATCCAGCACGATCACATCGTAATCGCCGGAAGAAGCATAGGCAAGCCCGTCTCGGCCATCGTAAACAATATCTGCCTGATATCTGGCTTCCTGCATAATCTGCCCCAGTGCATCCGCCAGTCGCTTTTCATCCTCTATAATTAAAATCTGCATAAAATCGCCTCCTGTGTATATAAGATCAGACATTGCAGACAGTGCCTGCGAATGAATATTATAATTGATGATGCCATACGAATTGCTCTGTACTGCGTACTTGCGAAATTCTGTAACCCTGGCATCATCAGTATAGCATAAAAAGCTGAAAACAGGCTGAAATATATCACAGTCAGATATTTGATCAAATCAGGCAAGTTCCCTGCTTTCATTGAGAGTATCCGCTTGACTCTCCGACTAAAATATGTTCGACTTAAACTTCGTGACATGAACGAAAATTTCGTTTACAATAGATTTCAGGTTCGCACAAGGAACAAAGCAAACAAGTTCAGATATCATACATAGCGACTGATCATCAGATAAAACCCAAAACAAAATAGAAGAAAAGAGGAAGAAGCATATGAAATCATTAGTGATCGCAGAAAAACCTTCTGTGGGAAGAGATATTGCAAGAGTTTTACATTGCAGCAAAAACATTTCGGGAGCACTCGAGGGGGACAAGTACATTGTAACCTGGGCACTGGGACATCTGGTGACGCTTGCAGATCCGGAAGAATACGATAAAAAATACAGCAAATGGGACATGGAAACACTGCCGATGATGCCGGAAAAAATGCAGCTTGTTGTTATCAGACAGACGGCAAAGCAATATGGGCTGGTGAAAAAGCAGCTGTTCCGCAAGGATGTAAATCAGATTATCATTGCGACCGATGCCGGAAGAGAAGGAGAGTTGGTAGCACGCTGGATCCTGGAAAAATCAGAATGCAAAAAGCCGATAAAACGTCTGTGGATCTCCTCAGTCACAGACAAAGCCATCCGCGAAGGATTTGCAAACCTGCGTGACGGCAGAGCGTACAACAATCTTTACCATGCGGCAAAAGCCAGGGCAGAAGCGGACTGGCTGGTCGGCATCAACGCTACCAGAGCGATGACCTGCAAATACAATGCACAGTTGTCCTGCGGCCGTGTCCAGACACCGACGCTTGCGATGGTGGCACACCGCGAGAAAGAGATCCGCAGTTTTGTACCGAAGGAATATTATGGCATGCAGATTTTATCCGGCGGAGTGCGTTTCAACTGGAAAGATGCAAAAAGCTCCGGTTACTGCACATTTCAGAAACAGAGAATGGATGAAATTGAGAAAAAAGTAAAAGCAGAGATCAAAAGCGGCAAAAAAATGATCATCAAAGAGGTGAAAACAACAGCAAAGAAAACATTTGCACCGGGGCTTTATGATCTGACGGAGCTGCAAAGAGATGCCAACAAACGTTTTGGATATTCGGCAAAAGAGACCTTAAATATCATGCAGCGTCTCTATGAAAGTCATAAAGTGCTGACCTATCCGCGAACCGATTCCAGATATATCACAACCGATGTGGCAGATACCTTAAAAGAACGTTTAAAGGCATGCAGCGTCGGACCTTACCGTAAACTGGCAGGAAGCCTTTCCATGCGTCCGATCCGCAAAAATGCTTCTTTTGTGGACAATAAAAAAGTGACGGATCACCATGCGATCATTCCGACCGAGCAGTTTGTGGATCTGCAGACGATGACGAACGAAGAGCGTAAGGTCTATGATCTGGTAGTACGTAGATTCCTGGCAGTACTGCTTCCGGCATTTGAGTATGATCAGACCGTATTTACCGGCGGGCTGGCAGGAGAGAGTTTTACGGCAAAAGGTAAGATTGTGAAGAGCCAGGGCTGGAAAGAAGCCTATGAAAATCTTGAAACGGATGAAGAATGGGAAGAAGCGGACGATTTGGCAGCGGCACCGAAAGAACAGACGCTGCCGTCCGTGAAAAAGGGAGATAGTATGCCGGTCGCAAAAGTGACAGTTACAACCGGAAAGACAACGCCGCCGGCTTATTTTACGGAGGCAACGTTGCTCTCCGCCATGGAAAATCCGGTCCGTTACATGGAAAGCAAAGATGCAAAAGCGGCAAAAACACTGGGCGAGACGGGCGGACTTGGTACGGTAGCGACAAGAGCCGATATCATTGATAAATTGTTTAACTCTTTCCTGATGGAGAAAAAGGGAAATGAGATCCATGTGACCGGAAAAGGGAAACAGCTGCTGGAGCTGGTTCCGTCCGAACTGAAGAAACCGGAGCTGACGGCAGCCTGGGAAATGAAACTTTCCGGCATTGCAAAAGGAAACTTACAGGAAAAAGCATTTATTGAAGAAATCAGCGATTATACCGAAGAACTGATCCGTGAGATCAAGGCAGGCACACAGACCTTCCGCCACGATAACCTGACCAACAAGAAATGCCCGCAGTGCGGCAAAAGACTGCTTGCGGTCAATGGAAAGAACAGCAAAATGCTGGTATGTCAGGACAGGGAATGCGGCTATCGGGAAACTCTTTCCAGAACATCCAATGCGAGATGCCCGAAATGCCATAAAAAGATGGAGCTGTACGGAAAAGGAGAAGATCAGACATTTATCTGCAAATGCGGATACAAAGAGAAACTTTCAGCATTTAAAAACCGAAGAGAAAAGGAAGGAGCAGGTGTCAGCAAACGGGATGTGCAGAGTTATCTGAAAAAACAGCAAAAAGAAGCCGCCGAACCGTTAAATAACGCGTTTGCGGCGGCTTTTGCCAAACTGGACATCAAATAGAAGCCAGAGTGCCTGTAAGCGGATGCGGATGTTTTATCCGATCAGCTGCAGGATCATTCCGGCGATCACAGCGATCAGATAGAGAATACCGGTAATGGCAAAACATTCTTTTTTATTCCGACTGGTCTTAAACAAGACTACAAGTCCAATCCCGGCACCGGTGCACAGACCGGCAACGGCAGAACCAAAACTGATCGCACCTTCCAGGAAGAGCTGCGTGATCAGGATAGAAGCTGCACAGTTCGGAATCAGTCCAAGCAGTGCAGTCAGAAACGGCTGGAAGACAGTCCCGCCAAGCAGGGCTTTCGAGAGTGATTCCAGCCCGATCCCTTCGAGCAGAAGATTCAGAACGGCATTGAACACAAGGATAAAAGCAAAAAGCTTTAACGTGTGATTCAGTGCCGGCCTTATAATACCGTGATGATCGTGACATCCGCAGTGGTCACAGAGATCCTCGACGTGTTTCTGAGGATGTCTCCATCTGTTCCAGATAAAATCAACCAGATATCCGGCAGGAATGGCGATGATCAGTTTGGCGAGCAGAAGCTTTCCGACCACACCGGCCTGATCCGGATGTGCAAGAAGGATCAGGATCGCTTCATCCGAAGTGGATAAGTATACAGCGATCAAGGTTCCGACTGTGACAATGCCTCCGCAGTAAAGGCTTGAGATCAGAGTGGAAAATCCACACTGAGGGATGCAGCCAAGCAGGGATGCGATGGCCGGTCCGCCTTTTTTGTGCTGAAAGAAATGCGTCAGCCGGTTACTGGAATAGTGTTCGAGGGCTTCCAGGATCAGAAAAGCTACAAATAAAAAGGGAAGCATGCGAAGACTGTCAAGCAGTGCGTCCAGTGCAGCATCCAGAAATAAAGTTGCATTCATATGATATCTCCCATATTCAGGTTATGTTTCTGAGTTACCGGGTATCCGACGGGCAACAGATCGTATGCTGTGCGGATACCAAGCGTGATTATAACAAAAACGCGGGAAAAAGTATAGCAAAATTTGCGGAGGTTCTCTTCCGGTGCAAAAAAATATGCCGACCGAAGGAAAAATCCGTGGAAGTACTCGGAGAATTCTTAGTTGTAGTTTCAAAGGAAATATGATATACTCTCAGCAGAAAGTTTCAGGTAAACAGACACATAAACTGTCTCGAAACAAAAAAACAGATTGAGGTGCAGAATGAAAAGAGTATTATTGAAATTAAGCGGCGAAGCACTTGCAGGTGATAAACATATGGGCTTTGATGAGCCGACCGTTACAAAAGTAGCAAAACAGGTAAAAGAGATTGTCGATGCAGGTCTGGAAGTCAGCATCGTGATCGGCGGCGGTAACTTCTGGAGAGGCCGCTCCAGTGAGAATATCGACCGCACAAAAGCGGATCAGATCGGAATGCTGGCAACGGTCATGAACTGCATTTATGTATCGGAGATCTTCCGTTCTGTCGGAATGAAAACACAGATCCTGACACCGTTTGCATGCGGAGCGTTTACAAAACTTTTCTCAAAAGACCGTGTCAATAAATATTTTGAAAAAGGGATTGTATCTTTCTTTGCAGGAGGTACCGGACATCCGTATTTTTCCACCGATACAGCAACCGTGCTTCGTGCCATTGAGATTGAGGCAGATGTGATCCTGCTCGCAAAATCCATTGATGGTGTATATGACAGTGATCCGAAGACCAACCCAGATGCAAAAAAATACGATGAAATCTCTATTCAGGAAGTCATCGACCGCAAACTGGGCGTAGTAGATATGGCAGCGTCCATTCTCTGCATGGAAAACAAGATGCCGATGCTTGTTTTCGGGCTGAACGAAGAGAACAGCATAGTCAATACCGTAAACGGCAAATTCAACGGAACAAAAGTTACCGTATAATACCAGAATACAGGAGGAATCAGAAATGGATGAAAGAATCAAAGCATACGATGTCAAAATGACAAAATCATATAACAATCTGCTCGAAGAGTTCGGAGCGATTCGTGCAGGTCGTGCCAATCCGCACGTACTGGATCGTATCACCGTAGAGTACTACGGAACACCGACGCCACTTCAGCAGGTAGGAAACGTTACCGTTCCGGAGCCGCGTATGATCCAGATTCAGCCGTGGGATGCATCTCTGATCAAAGAGATCTGCAAAGCGATCCAGACATCCGACCTTGGCATCAATCCGAATACCGACGGAAAAGTGATCCGTCTGGTATTCCCGGAACTGACAGAGGAACGAAGAAAAGATCTGGTAAAAGAAGTGAAGAAAAAAGGCGAGGGTGCAAAAGTTGCTGTCCGCAATATCAGACGTGACGCAAACGATGCATTCAAGAAACTTGGAAAGGGAAAAGAGGTATCCGAAGACGAAGTCAAAGAGCTGGAAGAAAATGTCCAGAAGCTGACAGACAAGTATATCAAGGATATCGACAAGGCTATCGAGGAGAAATCAAAAGAGATCATGACCGTGTAGTCTTAGAAGGTAAATATTGGGTAAATACAGGGATGTTGCAGTGTGGCATCCCTGCTTTTTTGCACACAGGAGGTTTTGTGTATGAATATTCCACAACATGTAGCAATCATTTTGGACGGCAACGGACGCTGGGCAAAGAGCAAAGGGATGCCGCGTAATTACGGGCATGCACGCGGTGCCAAGAATCTGGAAAAAATCTGCCGTGACGCTTATGATATCGGTATCAAATATCTGACGGTCTATCTGTTTTCGACTGAGAACTGGAAACGTTCCAGAGAAGAAGTTGACGGGCTGATGAAGCTTTTCCGAAGCTATACAAAGACCTGTATCAAGACAGCAAGGGAAAATAATATGAAAGTCCGTGTTCTCGGAGATCCGACGGCACTTGCAGATGATCTGCAGGAGAGCTTAAAAGAACTGGTTGAGTCTTCCAAAAACAATACCGGGCTGAATTTCAACCTTGCGATCAACTATGGAAGCCGTGATGAGATCGTGCGTGCGATCCGTCAGCTCAGCCAGGACTGCGTAGACGGGGCAGTAAAACCGGAAGACATCACAGAAGATCTCTTCTCTGCATATCTGGATACGAGAGAGATACCGGATCCGGATCTTCTGATTCGCACCAGCGGTGAGCTGCGTCTGTCCAACTATCTGCTGTGGCAGCTGGCTTATTCGGAGTTCTATTTCACGGAAGTTCCGTGGCCGGCATTCAATAAAGAAGAACTGTTAAAGGCCATTGAGAAATATAATGGAAGAGAACGCAGATATGGCGGTGTGAAAGGAGAATAAGATATGTTTGTGACAAGACTTATCAGCGGTATCGTTCTGGTGGCAGTGGCACTTCTGACAATCTGCAGCGGAGGCTGGATTTTGTACGGAACACTGACCATCGTATCGCTGATCGGTATGTTTGAACTGTACCGTGCAGTGAAGGTACAGAAACAGGGTGAAAACCTGCTGGCAGTGGTAGGATATCTGGGCGTGATCTTACATTATATTCTGCTGAGTCTCGGATATTCGGAGTATGCGATGATGAACCTGATCATTGTGCTGATCGCCATGATGTTTGTCTATGTGTTTTCTTATCCGAAATATCATGCAGAACAGGTGATGGCAGCCTTTTTCGGTGTGGTCTATGTGGGTGTCATGCTGTCCTACATTTATCAGACCAGGATGATCCGCGACGGAGCATTTCTTGTATGGCTGATCTTTCTGTGTTCCTGGGGATGTGATACCTGTGCTTACTGTGTCGGCATGCTGATCGGGAAACACAAAATGTCTCCGGTTTTAAGCCCGAAGAAATCCGTGGAAGGAGCCGTCGGCGGTGTTGTCGGTGCGGCACTTCTGGGAGCCATCTATGCGGCAGTCGTAGGCAGTCATCTGGAGGCAGAAAATCCGGTGATCACCTATGCGATCATCTGTGCAGTCGGAGCACTGATCTCCATGGTCGGAGATCTGGCAGCATCAGCGATCAAGCGTAATCACAACATCAAAGACTACGGTACACTGATACCGGGACATGGCGGGATCATGGATCGTTTTGACAGTGTGATCTTTACTGCACCGGTTATTTATTATCTTTCCATGTTTATGATGAGATAAGGAGGAACAAATGAAAAATATAGCAGTTTTGGGTTCAACCGGATCGATCGGAACGCAGACGCTGGATGTGGTGCGTGCCAATCCGGAAAGGCTCTGCGTAAAAGCACTGGCAGCAGGTCATAATATTACACAGCTGGAGAGCCAGATCCGCGAGTTTCATCCGCAGATTGCAGCTGTCTGGGACGAAGAAAAAGCAAAGGAGCTGCGGATCTGTACCGCAGACCTTCCGGTGAAGATCGTTTCCGGCATGGAGGGACTTCTTGAGATCGCACAAATGGAAGAAGCAGAAGTGCTGGTGACAGCGATCGTTGGCATGATTGGGATACGCCCGACCATTGCAGCAATAAAAGCAGGAAAGGACATTGCACTTGCAAACAAAGAGACACTTGTAACTGCCGGTCATATCATTATGCCTCTGGCAAAAGAATACAACGTAAAGATCCTTCCGGTGGACAGCGAGCACAGTGCGATTTTCCAGTCCTTAAACGGAGAAAAGAAAACACAGATCGACAAAATCCTGCTGACAGCATCCGGCGGTCCGTTCCGCGGAAAAGATAAAGCATTTCTGAAACATGTGCAGCTTGAGGATGCACTGAAACATCCAAACTGGTCGATGGGACATAAGATCACGATCGATTCTGCGAGTATGGTAAACAAAGGACTGGAAGTGATGGAGGCAAAATGGCTGTTTGATGTGGAACTGGATCAGATCCAGGTTGTGATCCAGCCGCAGAGCATCATCCATTCCATGGTGCAGTACAAAGACGGTGCGGTGATCGCCCAGCTTGGAACCCCGGATATGAAGCTTCCGATCCAGTATGCACTGTTCTATCCAGATCGGGAATATCTGGCCGGAGAACGTCTGGATTTCTGGAGCCTGTCACAGATCACCTTCGAAAAACCGGATATGGAGAATTTCGAAGGACTTCCGCTGGCCTTTGCAGCGGCAAAAGCAGGCGGCTCCATGCCGACTGTATTTAATGCGGCAAACGAGCGTGCAGTCAGCAAATTTTTGAACCGCAAGATCGGTTTTCTGGATATTTACGAGATCATCAAAACCTGTATGGATGCACACAAAGTGATTGAAGCTCCAACGGTGGAACAGATCCTGCAGTGTGAACAGGAAACTTATGAAATGATTGAAAGCAGGTGGTAAATTGAGCATAATTATAGCATTGTTGATCTTCAGCCTGATTGTTCTTTTTCACGAATTCGGACATTTTCTGCTGGCGAAGAAAAATGGCATTACGGTTGTGGAATTTTCTCTGGGAATGGGACCGAGACTGTTAAGCTTTGACAAAGGAGGAACAAAATATTCCTGGAAACTTCTGCCGTTTGGCGGTTCCTGCATGATGCTTGGAGAAGATGAAGGAACGATGGAACCGGGAGCATTTGCAGCGGCATCCGTATGGGCAAGGATTTCAGTTATTGCAGCAGGTCCGGTATTTAACTTTATCCTGGCATTTGTACTGTCTATGTTTATTATAGGAAGTATCGGGTACGATAAACCGGTAATCCTGCAGGTGAGTGACGGATACCCGGCAGCAGAAGCAGGCCTGAAAGAAGGCGATATTGTTAAAAAGATCAATCACAGCAATATCCATGTGGCAAGAGAAGTAACCAACTATGTGACTTTTCATCAGAAACAGTCCGTGACGATGACGGTAGAACGCGACGGCAAAGATATCACCGTTCAGATGGATCCGGTTGCAAATGAGAGCGGTCGCTACATTTTCGGTATCAGCTGCAGTTCCAATTACCGCGAAAAATGCGGTATCCTCGGCACCCTGAAATACAGTGCCTATGAAGTAAAATATTGGATTCAGCTGACAATCGAGAGTATTAAAATGCTCTTTACCGGTCAGGCGAGCATCAATGATATGTCCGGTCCGGTCGGTGTTGTGAGTTACATCGGAGAGACGTATCAGGAGTCACAGTCCTCCGGAGGTTTCTATGTATGGCTGAATATGCTGAACATATCGATCTTTCTGACAGCAAACCTGGGTGTCATGAACCTTCTGCCAATCCCGGCACTGGACGGCGGCAGACTGGTCTTTCTGATTATTGAGCTGATCCGTGGGAAACGGATCGATCCCGAGAAAGAAGGAATGGTGCATTTTGTCGGACTGATGCTTCTGATGCTTTTGATGGTAATGGTGATGTTCAATGATGTGCGGAAAATCTTCTTTTAAGTGTTAAGATGTTGAGGTTAAAAATTAAAACTGCGATACCGGTGGATCATTCCGTGCTTTGCAGACTCACAATCGTAAAAAAGGTTCATAAGAATCGTAAAAAATGTAAAAAAAGGTTGACACACACGGGTCTGTATAATATAATTAAGCAATGTGACGAAGTATGTAAATGTCTGATCCAAGCCCCGGTAACGACATTTTACTATAGAAACTCATAATGGAATATCAATCAGGAGGTTACCCCATGAAAAGTTATATGGCTAGTCCAGCAACAATCGAAAGAAAATGGTATGTAGTGGACGCAACAGGATATACATTAGGTAGATTAGCATCAGAAGTAGCAAAGATCTTAAGAGGTAAAAACAAACCGATCTTTACTCCGTTTATCGATACAGGTGATTATGTAATCATCACAAACGCAGACAAAATCAAAGTAACAGGTAAAAAACTGGAACAGAAAGTTTACTACAGACATTCCGACTACGTTGGAGGAATGAAAGAGACAACTCTGAAAGAAATGTTAAACAAGAAACCGGAAAGAGTTATCGAACTGGCAGTTAAAGGTATGCTTCCAAAAGGACCTCTGGGAAGAGAAATGTACAAAAAACTTTTTGTATATGCTGGTCCGGATCACAAACATGCAGCTCAGAAGCCAGAAGTATTAACATTTTAACAGGAGGTAAATGACAGTGGCTAACAAATTCTACGGTACAGGAAGAAGAAAAAAATCTATCGCAAGAGTATATGTAGTACCTGGTACAGGTAAGATCACAATCAATAAAAGAGATATCGACGAGTACTTTGGTCTGGAAACACTGAAAGTAATCGTTCGTCAGCCGTTAGTAGCAACAGAGACAGCTGATAAATACGACGTACTGGTAAATGTACGCGGTGGTGGTACAACAGGTCAGGCCGGTGCTATCAGACATGGTCTTTCAAGAGCACTGCTTCATGTAGATGGCGAGTTCAGACCAGTCCTGAAAAAAGCAGGATTCCTGACACGTGACCCGAGAATGAAAGAACGTAAGAAATACGGTCTCAAAGCAGCTAGACGTGCACCACAGTTCTCAAAACGTTAATCTCGATTATCAAAAAGAGAATACGAAAAAGTATATCAAACCTCAGAAACCGCGTGTTTCTGGGGTTTTTCTTTCCTCTTAACTCTTGGTGAAATGTCTAGATATGTGGTGAAACTTTTTTGGTCAAAGTCATAGTGCCGGAGTGTCCCACAATTTTCTTGATGGTTGTATCCTGAGCACCAGCTTCCGATAACCACTATACCCTGATGTCTATGACACCGTTTCCAAAGAGGAAATAGCAGAATTTGAGGATATCATGCGTAAAATCATAACAGGAATCATCTCTGAGGCCAGTGGTATAGCTACATGGGTGTATGTGCAGAAATGTTTTTCTACCGGTTGGGACTAAAAGATGGACTGAATCTGAAAAATACAGTAAAATCTACATTAGAAATGTTATCGAGAAATATTCGTGGAGGGGAACTAAAAGATGAAGAATGAAATCGTATTATTTACAGATGGTGATGTCAATATAGAAGTTCAAATCAATCCTGAGCAGGAGACAGTTTGGCTGACGCAAAAACAAATGGAAGTGTTGTTTGATGTTAAGCACGCTACAGTAAGCGAACATATTTCAAATATTCTTGCTTCAGGAGAACTGGATGAGACTTCTGTCGGTTTTTCCGACAGAAGTACAGGAGGACGAAAACCCAAAATTTATAATTTGGATATGATTTTGTCTGTCGGATATCGAGTTAATTCTAAAAGAGGTATAGCTTTCAGAAAATGGGCAAATAATGTTCTTAAACAGTTTATTTTGAAAGGCTATGCAATCAATGAAAAGCGTCTTCAGGCACTTAAGAAAACAGTTGATATTCAGTCAAGGATGCTTGCAGATGCACTTGATATAGAGGAGAAAGATGTGCTCAGAGCTGTGAATGAATACACAGATGCATTGATTCTTCTGGATCAATATGACCACCAGTCATTAAGTAAGCCAGAGGGAAGTACTCCAGTATACCGCATTACTTATGAAGAGTGTGTTCAGATGGTTGGTCAGATGAAAGATTCTTTTGAAACAGATGTATTTGGTGTAGAAAAAGAGGATGGCAAGGTACAAGGAATTATTGCCGCAGTTTACCAGAGTGTATTTGGACAGGATGCGTATCCATCCTTGGAAGAGAAAGCGGCGAATCTATTGTATTTTATGATAAAAGATCATCCATATGCAGATGGTTGTAAAAGAATTGCCGCATCACTGTTCCTGGAATTTTTAGACAAGAACAATGCGTTGTTCTTGGATGGAGAGAAGAGACTCAGTGATGGAACGTTAGTAGCAATTACATTGATGATTGCAGAATCAAAACCAGAAGAAAAAGATGTGATGGTAAAACTGGTAATGAATCTGTTGAAATTATAGTGGCATTGCATCGCTTTTATATTACAACAGTATATGATGAGATGAAGCAACCTTGTGCCCAATGTGCACGAAGTTGGCACAGTCACTATCCCATCTTGTATACTATTAAAATAAATAGATGAGAGGTGGTAAAAAAACATGGCATATAGCGAGTTAGTAAAGAATTTCAATCGCATCCGTGACTATATGAGAGAATTTTATGTATATGGATTCAAAAGTCGTGACGAGTTTAGCAAAAAGAGTGCACGATCCTATGATGATGAGCGTCGTCTGGAAAGCTGACTTGGAGATTATATGCAGTTCCGTCAGACTCCTGAGGGAAAGAATGTTTTCATTTCCATCGATAGCCGGTTGTCTAATCATAATCCGCTGTATAAAGCATGGAAGACAAAGAGTTTTACAGATGGAGATATTACATTACATTTTATTTTGTTTGATATTCTATTTGATCCTTCCATTGAAATGTCATTTAGTGAGATTACAGACCAAATTGACGAAAGGCTCTCACGCTTTTCTGAGCTGAGAATGTTTGCTGAATCTACAGTTCGAAAGAGATTATGATATGGTGACTCCATTTTTGAATGCAAGAGATTTTATATTCCAGGCACAAAACAAAACGGATTTAGAAGAACAAAAGTTACTTTTACAGAAAGCCTTTGATCAGCTTACAACTGCAACAAATGCAGTGTATACAGATTTAAAAACATCTGCAGATCATCTTGCAAAACTCACTATACGTTCGTTTTTTAGAAATACAAAACAGATACAGAATTACATGAACTTTTTAGCATTAGATATGCAGTTGGCAACAAAGTTTGTAGGTGTTTATATGCAGGTGTTGGATTATCTGGGGGATAATCAAAGTGTGCAGCTTATATCCGCAAGATATCAATATGTATTGAAGGATTTCTTTACAAAAGGGATAGGTAAAAAGAATATATCCGCAGATGAAATTCTTCAAATGAACTATCCATATACGGAAAGCAATAGATTTTGTTAATGTGCTGTATCCGATTCCAAGATTTTCTGCACATCCACGTACTCCGAGATCTTTGTGATCCTGATAGTACTGGACTGCATCAAGTTTAAATTGTTTGTCATGTTGCTTTGCCATATGAGATCCTCCTTCAGCATGCCTCTATTGTATCATGCTTATGTGTATTTGGAATTTCTCATTTTGGCTTGTACTATTTATATTCTAGCACCAAGGTGCAGAGTTTGAAATTTGCGATCCAGGATTGGATGTATGGGTAAATGATGTGAATATAATTTGGAATGAAAAGAAGCAGGACAATGGGAGATGAGACCCAATGCCCTGCTTCTCTGTTTATTCGGAACGAACTGTAATATATTTTTGATTGCGACTTTTAGGTTTATCGGGAATAGTCATTTCTAATTGCCCGGATTCTAAAAGCGGATTGATATGCTTCAAAGTGAAGTTTCTTAAATCTTTGAAGCCGCAAAATACTGCAAGCTCTTTCTTGGATTTTGGTGTTGTGCAAAAAGCCAAAATCTGTTTGGACATCGTTGATAGTTCAATATCTTGGTGGGTAACTTGGTGGGTAACTTGGTGGGTATCACCCTCTAAGTTGTAGTTTACATTTTTCAAAATAACTCTGAAATCTGTCGCTGTTGAGGAAAATTCGGGCTTATATGCCTCTGTGTATCCAGGCAGCTTTTCAGTTTCACTGACGATTTTGCGTAGGCCACTTCCACGGCGTTCCATGTACTTCATGCGGTGGAACAGGTAAGCGATCACAGGGTTTCGTCGCATCGAACGAATACTGTAAATATCGTATTCCTGAATTGAGCCGCCGCCAAACATACCACCAGGCGATGTGATTTCCACCCGATCATCAAACATATCAATGTGAACTTCGCTGCCAAGCACAATGTAATCATGATGGATAAGTGCATTGACGAGAGCCTCTGTCACAGCTCTTTTGGCATAATCCGGCTTGTCTACCCGATATTGTGCTTCTTTGACAAATCGTTAAGGAAAGAATCGAAGGTGGTGCAAACGAAAAAGCAGTATGGAGACTTTTCATTAACTGCCCTTTCGTTT
>NZ_WQNP01000079.1:0-213 GCF_018783905.1 Ruminococcus sp. MCC718 | reverse complement strand
ATTGGATGAAGTAATGGAACAAAAAATCAAAACCATAATCATAACGCACAAAGATAGATTTATCAGATTTGGCTATGATTGGTTTGAAAAATTCTGCATGAAGTTTCATACGACCATAGTGATAGTAAACAATGAAGAACTATCACCACAAGAAGAACTCGTGCAGGATATTGTTTCTATTCTTCATGTGTTCTCCTGCAGGTTGTATGGACT
>NZ_WQNP01000078.1:0-660 GCF_018783905.1 Ruminococcus sp. MCC718 | reverse complement strand
GAAAGTAAATAAGGGGGTATTCAGATTATGAGATTAGCAAATGGAATCGTCATTGATAAAGAAAAGACTTTTGGAGTGTTGAAGTTCTCCGCATTACGCCGTGAGGTTCATGTACAGAATGAAGATGGAACGGTCAGTGAAGAAATCAAGGAGCGTACTTACGATTTGAAGTGCAACACACAGGGACGCATGATACAGGTATCCGTTCCGGCGACTGTTCCGTTAAAGGACTATGACTACAACGCCGAAGTGGAACTTATCAATCCTGTTGCAGATACGGTAGCCAATGCAAATTACCGTGGTGCAGATGTGGACTGGTATGTAAAAGCAGACGATATTGTTTTGAAGAACAAAGGCACTCATGCCGGAAATCCACAGAACAATGCTCCACAGCAACCGCCGAAGAAATAAGAGGTGTTAGCGTATGACGTGGAAAAAGAAAGGTAACAGGATTCGTGCCAGTGACAAATCGCTGGTCTATCACTTCTGTATCGGTTGGCTGTTGCTCCTGTTCGTTGAGGTGTTCCTGCTACTGAATCTGCGACAGCTCCTTGTTATAGACTGGAAAGATTTTAACCTGCTCCATGCCGGAATTACTTGGACTGCCTACAATTCCATTACGGTTCTGATAGCGACTGGTGTTTGTGCATTGGTCGCTTT
>NZ_WQNP01000077.1:0-15284 GCF_018783905.1 Ruminococcus sp. MCC718 | reverse complement strand
GCAAACGAAAGGGCAGTTAATGAAAAGTCTCCATACTGCTTTTTCGTTTGCACCACCTTCGATTCTTTCCTTAACGATTTTGCTGCAGGAAAGACAGTACAGTGACCAGCAGATCGATGAGTTTTTTCAGCAGGCGATCGAAGATCTGGAAAGCGTGATTCTCGGGGAAAATATATCGATGCAGGAAGTAAGAAGTTCCCTGGAATTTCCTTCTTCTGTTTTAGATGGCAAAGTGAAAGCAGACTGGTTTACAGATGATCTGGGTTTTATTGATGAAAAAGGAAACTTGGTCGGGGAGCCGGCAGAGGGTGGTACGCAGGTACAGATTACAGTAAATTTTTCCTGTCAGGACAGAGAGATGGACTACCGTTTTTCTGTATGTGTTTTTCCGCCGGTGCGTTCGGAGGAAGAGAAACAGCAAAAACAGATTCGGGAACTTTTACAGAGTGAAGAACAGAAAAGGGTGCAGGAAGAACAGCTGAGGCTTCCGGGTAAAATAGAGGGCAAAAAGCTGGAATGGAAAAAAGAAAAAGAATCGCCCGTGCAGATGATTGCGGTTCTGGTGGTTATCACAGCATTGTGTATCTGGATGCTGGAAGAAGAAAGATTACAGGCAGCAGTCAAGAAAAAGCAAACGGCTCTTACCATGGAATATGCTTCCTTTCTCTATAAATTAATGGCATTGCTGCGGGCAGGGCTTACGATCCGGGGAGCTTTTGAAAGGCTGGCACAGAGCAGACAGGTCCGTGAGCACTATATAGACGAAGAAATACGGCGTTGCTGCAACGAAATAAAAAGTGGGGTTCCGGAAGCACAGGCATATGAAAATTTTGGCAGAAGATGTCAGCTTCCGGAGTACATCAAAATGGGAACGATACTGGCACAGAATCTGAGAAAAGGTTCTGATGGACTGGCGGATCTTCTGGAGGCAGAAGCTTTGCGGGGAATGGAAGAGCGGCATCAGCTTGCACGAAAACTTGGAGAACAGGCGGGAACGAAACTCTTAGTTCCAATGATGCTGATGTTTGGTGTGGTGTTGATTATTCTGATGGCACCGGCACTGATGTCATTTTCATTTTAGAATTACTGTGCATCTTCTGAGAAAGGAGGTGAAAATATATGACACATGTGCAGGCATTTCTGAAAGATGAGCAGGGAATTACAACGGTAGAGATTATCCTGATTCTCGTTGTACTGATCAGTCTGGTCATCATCTTCAAAAAACAGCTTACCAATCTGGTAAACAAAATCTTCAGCAAAATCACAAGTCAGAGCAACAGTATCTGATCCATTCAGTATCTGAAAAATCCAACATGAAAACATTTAGAGAACATTTAAAAACGCAAGAATGCACAGAAATTTCGCCAGATGAATATCAGCAAAACAAATAAAAATCATGTGTCTGGTCTCATGTGCAGCATAAACTCGGGAGGGGAGTAAATGTATAGAAATAAAGGGACAATTACGGTGTTCCTCAGTTTGATCAGTATGCTGTTTTTGTCCCTTTTCTGTACGATGGCAGAATCGGTAAGGGTGCAGGCAGCGAGATTTCAGGCAGCGGCAGCTTTTGATATGGGATTGTTTTCCATTTTTGGAGAATATGACAGAGTACTTCTGGAAGAGTATGATCTGTGGTTCCTGGATGGGAGCAATGAAGAGCAAAAAATCAGAGAAGTGCTGGAGACAAAGCTGGAAAAATATATTCAGCCAAATATCAATCCCAGATATAATCTGGCAGCAGGGAGAAGCTGGGATGTATTTCCCACAGAGCTTGATAGATGTACGGTGGATAAGTATGCTCTTGCGACGGATCACGGTGGACAAGTGTTTTACAGTCAGGCTGTGGAAAATCAGAAAGAACTGTTTGTCGGGGAAGCAGCATCAGCTTTAAAGAAAAATATAAAACAAATGGAAGAGGGGCATCAAAAAGGAGAAGAATATCAAAATGAAGAACAGAAAGCAGATGAGGAGTATCAAAGGGCACAGGCTGCTCAGATGGAAGAAAAAAAACGACAGGAATCCGAAAAAGAAAATGCCGAAAAGCAGGAAGAGTCGGATACGGATATAAAGGAAACAGAGGCTGTTCAGGCAAAAGTGGAGAATCCGCTTGATCAGATAAAGAAAATCAAAAGTATGGGGATTTTAGGTCTTGTCCTGAAAGATGGTACAGTGGTTTCTGATAAGACAATAGAAAGAAAAAATCTGCCGTCTGAGCGTAACCTGCAAAAAGGTTCACTTCTTGTCAATGAAATTTCTGCGGATCCAGTTTCAGAAGCCATTTTTTTGAATTATCTTCAGAAACATTTCCAGTGTGCAGTTGATGAAGGAGGAAAGCATCAAAAGGGAAGCAAAGAACACAGTCTTTCTTATGAAATGGAATATATCATCGGCGGACAGAAAAGTGACAGAGAAAATTTAAAGAAAACGGTCAATCGCATTCTGCTGATTCGTGAAGGTATGAACTATGCTACGCTGGCAAAAAGTGCCAAGATGCGAGGGGAAGCGATGGCACTGGCAGCTGCGATCACAGGGGCAGCAGCACTGCCGGAATTTGCAGGAGCATTGCAGAAACTGCTGATGCTTGCCTGGGCATATGGGGAAAGTCTGCTTGATGTGAGAACGTTGCTTGCAAAAGGAAAGGTTCCGATGCTCAAAGCAGAAACAGAGTGGAAACTTCCTTTAGAAAAGCTTGGGATGCTGGCGGAGGTTTTGAAAGAATGTGATGCCGGCGGCGGAAACGGGCAGTCTTATGAAGATTATCTTTCTGGTTTATTGATACTTGGAAAAAAGCAGCAGCGTAATTTGAGAGTGCTTGATCTGATCGAGTGTAACCGGAGAATGGAAAAGGGCGGAGAAACCTTTCGGGTGGATGCACTTGTGGCACAGGCAGAGGCAAGTGCAGACTTTGAACTGGCTCCTGTTTTTCTGAGGGTTCCGGCAGTCTGGATGCATGTCAGAAATCAGGGGACTGCTTATACAATAAAAGGACAATATGGCTATGGGCAGCCGTAGAAAAGAAGGTATTTAAGGATGTTCTTTCGGAGAATTTCCCGTATGAAACGCAGAGAGAAAGAACATAAAAATTTGAAAATGAAAGGAGGCGTGCTCTCTGTCTGGTTCAAAATTAAAAATATTAAATCATTTAACAGACATTCCCCTGGCTGTTATCAAAAAATCCGGGAGAACATCCTTAAGTGCCAGTCTTACAGTGGAAACTGCACTTGTGCTTCCGATTTTTCTGTATCTGATGCTTGGTGTACTCTTTTTTGTTCAGTTTATGGAAACAGCCGGAGCTACGGAACAGAAAATCCATGACCGGGCAAAACAGATGGCAGTCTATGCTTATGATTCACGGAAGATAACAGATCAGGACTTTCATCTTGGATATTCTACTTTTTCAGGAAAAGAAGATGAAATTGATCTGGTGGCGGCGTATCGAATCAGCAGTCAGATGCCGGTATTTTCTTTTGGAAAACCACAGATTATCCAGAGAGGATTTGTAAGGGCATGGAGCGGAAGGGATTTTCGCAAAGAACTGCAGAAAGAAGGAAATGAAGAAAGCAAAGAGAAGGTTTTTGTGACCGCACATGGTACCGTTTACCATAAAAGTCTGAAGTGTACTCACCTGCGGCTGTCTGTGGAGCAGACAACGGTTACACAGGCAGAAGCCAGAAGAAATCGCTATGGAGCGAAATATTATGCCTGTTCATGCTGTAAATCCGGAGTTGGTGCAGCAGTTTATATTACAGATACCGGCAATCGTTATCATGCCAGACTGTCCTGCAGCGGATTAAAGAGAACGATCCGGGAGATACCGCTGTCAGAGGCAGGGAAACGTAAAGCCTGTTCAAAATGTGGAGGGTGATCATAAAAATGAAGAATCAGATTGTTTATATTCTGCCGGGAATATTTCTGCTGATAAACGCCTGGTATGATATAAGAAAACGAAAAATATTATTGCACAGTATATGGATATTTACAGTTTTGTGGATTCTTTTTCTGATGTTTGTGGATAAAGAGAAAATCTGGCAGGCATTTGGTGGAATACTTCCGGGAATGTTTCTGCTTGCCAGTGCTTATGCGACAAGGCAGGCCATTGGCTATGGAGATGGACTGGCAGTTTGTGTGTGCGGTCTGTATCTTGGAATGGGACAGACCTTTGCGATGTTGTTTTATGCATTGCTGTTCTGTTCCGTGGTTTCAGCTGTTATGCTGGTATGTAAAAAGAGGACTTACAAGACAGGCGTGCCATTTGTGCCGTATCTGATAGCGGGATATTTATGCACGTTTTTGTAATGACTGGGACGGAGATGAAAATTATGCAAAAAATCAAAAGAGATTTGAATGGAAGTTTTACGGTGGAGGCTGCACTGCTTATGACAGTGCTGATTCCGTTGCTTACCGCCCTTATTTATCTTGGATTTTATCAGCATGATAAGGTCTGGATCGCAAATAAGACGAGAACAGAGGCGATGGAAGCAGCCCTGGACCCAGACAGAAAAAACCAGACGGACTGGAGCGGAGTACTTGCCTGCGGCAACGTTTCCGGTGGTGTAAAACGTGGAAAAAATAAAGTGACAGCGACAGGAAAGGCAACGTTCAGAATTCCGGGATTTGTGGCACGCTTCTTTATGGGCGGGCAAATGGAAATAAACAGTAAAGCGGAAGTATCCGTTAAAAATGCAAAAAAACAGATTCAAAAATATCGAAATTTGCAGCGGGCAGGGGAGGGATAACTTTATGGATGTTTCTTATCGCAGAGATAAAGATCATAATTATATGATACTGGATGCTCCGGGGGAACTGACCGGCGAGGAATATCAGGTACGGATGCTGGTTGGAAATCATATTCCTCATTTATTAAAATGCAATCGCCGGATGATGGACGGAAAAGCGGTCTTTTTTTATGAGGTTACCGGAATGCAGCCGATGTTCCGTGTGTTTGAAAAAAGGCAGATCAATCAGGAAGAAATGGTTGAACTTTTGCAGGATATCAAAGAGGCACTGGAAAACACCCAGAGATATCTTTTAGATGGAAATCAACTGCTCTTTGAACCGGAATTTCTCTTTTTTCATACGCAGACACGGGAATGGAATCTGTGCTATCTTCCGACGTATGATGGAAATATGACAGAGAGTTTTCGAAAGCTCTCAGAATACCTGTTAAAAAGACTGGATCACAGTGACGAACAGGCAGTGATGCTTGGATACGAAGTATACAGCAAAGCATCCGAAGAAAATTATCGGATATCGGAAGTGCTGCAGATGATTTATCAGGTTGGACGGAAAAATTGTGCTCAGGAGGAAGGATTGCCGGAAGACCCGGAACAGTCAGAGAAAGTGAAAATTTCAAAAGAGTTGGAAGTTTCTGAACAGGAAAACTTTGAAGATTTTTGTTCCGAGGATTCGTTTTTCGAGCAGGAAGAATCAGAATACACGATTCCGGAAAATATTGAGAACATCAAGACTGCGAAGCAGAGAGAAAAAGGCATTTCTAAAAATGAGAATGATATGCAGAGAAGGACGGATAAATATAGAGGTCAGGCGGAACAAAAAAAACAAATTCAGAATAAAAAAACAACCGGCTTAAAAAAATCAATGAAACAGAAAAAAACAGCCGGGCGTAAAAAAGCAGCCAAATATAAAAAATATGCAGGCTATGTAGTAATTTTTATTCTATTGGCAGCAGTGGTAGCCGTACTGGTGGAATTTGAGGTATTAAGTACCGTTCAGGCCGGAGGGATGCTGTTTCTGGCGGCTGGCATTTTTATTTATGTGGCAGGGATTCAAAAGGAAAATTTCCAAAAAGGTGAACGGAAGAAATCACAGGTATCGGATGATTTTGATGAGGAGATGGGAACCTGTATTTTGCAGCAGGGAAAAAATATTAAGATAGCAGTTCTGGTTAGTCTGAATCCGGAGGAGTATGTTAATATTCTGCTGTATCGTGAAGAAACCCGGATAGGAAAAGAAGGACGGCAGGCGGATGTCTGTATCGATAGGGATGTGATCAGCCGTGTTCATGCAAAAATTCTGAGAAGAGAGGAAGAATATTTTCTGATGGATCTGGATTCGACAAATGGAACGTACATAAACGGAAAAAGACTTGGCGGGGATGGCATGGAAAAACTACAGCAGGGTGACCGCATTTCTTTTGCGGATCTGGAATACATTTTTCAATTACAATAAAGATAGCACATGATATGTCAGAAATGACGGATGAGAATTGTAAAACTAAAAAAAACATAAAAAATACACCTTTGTCTGTTACAGAAAGACTTCCTGTAGTATACTGAAATCTTAGAATGTTGGGGAAAACTTAAGGCATAAAATCACGCTTGTGCAAAAATGTCGCAGTCATTCTTAAGGGTGGTTTCAGGCGTTAAACCTGGCATCATATTATACAGAAGGAGGTGAAAAAGTAGCGAATGGATGAAATCAGGGATTTTTTGAGATCTCGTTCGGTTGCAAATCTTACGGTTGTCATCATTAATGTTGCAGTATTTCTGATCCTGTCCTGTTTTGGTGATACAGAAAATGCAGATTTTATGGCGGCACATGGAGCAAGTTACACTCCTTATATCGTGCAGGATGGAAAATATTATCTTCTGATCACCAGCATGTTTTTACATTTTGGATTGAGCCATCTGTTTAACAATATGGTAGTGCTGATCTTCATGGGAGATATACTGGAAAAGAAACTTGGAAAAATAAGATATCTTCTGATTTATTTTGGAGGAGGTATTGCAGGAAACTGCCTGTCCGTTTATATGGACATAAAAAGAGCGGAATTTCCGGTTTCAGCGGGTGCATCCGGTGCAATTTTTGCTGTGATGGGTGCAATCCTGTGGCTGGTAATAAAAAACAAAGGAAAGCTGGATGATATTTCCGGCCGAAAATTTGTGCTTATGATCGTGCTTTCTGTTTTCCAGGGCTATACAAGCATGGGAGTTGACAACAGTGCACATATCGGTGGTCTGATCATGGGCTTTCTGTTATGTATGATTCTCAGCATAGGGGTAAAACAATCCGAAGATGACTACCTGACATATGATTAAGCAGTGTGCCTGATTTATCCGGATTATCAGGAGTGTTTTTACTGTCGGAAGTCTCTTCCGGAAAAAGAAAAGCAATACTGCCGTGGTGTGCCTCGATAATACCTCTGGCGATCGGAAGTCCAAGACCGGTACCGTTTGGTTTTGTAGTGACAAACGGTTTAAAAAATTCAGTCTGCTGTTCTTTGGAGATGGAAGCTCCGTCATTTATGATATCGATCTGAAGGCAGTCCTGTTTTTCAACAACAGAAAAAGATACAGACTGTGCGGCAGATTCAAAGGAGTTGCGGAGAAGATTGGTAAGAGCCTGATTTAATTTCAGGGGATCAACCGAAAGTGTCGGCAAATTTTCCGGAACAGAAATCTGATAGGAAATCGGGGAATCCGGAAAAAGCAGATATACAGACTCAGATAATTTTAAGAGGAACGGAGACATTTCCGTAGCACTGAACTGACAGCGAAAGGTGTTGTTGTAGCAGGAAAGATCATCGAGAAGTCTGCGAAGAAAAAGCATTTCTTCGGTGATATCACTCCAGAGTTCGTTCTGCTTTAATTCCGGATGATCTTTTTCAAGTAACTGGAGATAGCTGTTGATCAGAGTGACCGGATTGCGTACTTCATGTGATACTTTTGAAAGAGCAAAGCGGTAGTCTTCAAGTTGTTTTTCGAGAGAAGGTTTATCAGCAGCCATAGTGTATTCCTCCGATTTCTGATTTTTTATTGATTTCAGGATTTTGACCCTGGTATATTAAAAAGTGTATCATTTGGGCAACAAAAAAGCAAACAGAAATAAACGACATAATTCGACAATAATTGCATAAAAACGAATAAAAGTAAAGTTTTTGGCAGGAATAAACAAAAAAGTGCAAAAAATTAGGAAAACATATTGAAATTAAAAACGAAAAGCATTAATATATAGTATAACAGATAAAGTGGATAAATTTGGGTAGCACTTTATTGGAACAACAAAAAGGAAGGGGAAATGACTTATGAGAGATGATAACTGTATTTTTTGTAAAATTGCAAATGGTGAAATTCCATCAGCTACGTTGTATGAAGATGAAGATTTTCGTGTGATTTTGGATTTGGGACCGGCGACGAAAGGACACGCTTTGATTCTGCCGAAGAATCATTTCGCCAATCTTTTTGAAATACCGGAAGATATGGATGCCAAGGCATTTATTCTTGCCAAAAAGATTGCAAAAAAAATGAAAGATGTTTTTGGATGTGACGGCGTAAACATTGTGCAGAATAACGGTGTTGCGGCAGGTCAGACGGTATTCCATTTTCATATTCATCTGATCCCGAGATATGAAGGAGATCATGCAGGCGTAACTTGGAAACCAGGAACTCTCACAGATGAGGAAAGAGAAGAGATTCTGCAGAAATGGAAGTAACAGGGGATGTCAAAATATCGGCAGGGAGAAGAGTAGGATGAAGGAAAAGAAATTCACAGAAGTCTTTAATAAATATAACAGGCTTGTGCGAAAAATGGTGATCAGCAGATCTGGTAACGATATGCTGGCAGAGGAGATTTGTCAACAGGTATTCTTACAATATTTTGAGCAGATGAACAACATCTCAGAAGAGTTGATTCAGCCATGGCTTTTGCTGACAACAAGAAATATGGTCTATGATTATCTGAGAAAGATGCAAGTCCGCAAAGATACACACAGCATCAATGGAATCGAAGATTTCATGGTGATCCATGATGATAATACAGAGCGTGTCATAACCAGATTATCTCACAATATGCTGACGGAACGTATTCTTGAAGAGTTATATGACAAGAAAAAAGAATGGTATTATGTGATCATGGACATCTGTATTTTGCAGATGAGTTATGAAGAAGCAGCGAAGCACCTAAACATTGAAGTACAGGTGCTTCGTGCAAGACTCTACAGAGCCAGAAGATATATTCGAAAGAAATATGGAGAAGAATATCAGGAACTTTAATTTTTTCCGGAAGTAACTTCTTCAATCAGAGAGGTGATTTTTGAAATAGCATCGCTCTGACCGCTTTTTTCCATAGCAGCTACATAGTCAGCACGTTTTTCGTATAGTTTATCTATGATTGGCAGTATAATAGTTGGTGCCAGATTTTCTTCGGTAAGAACTTCACTGAATCCCTGATTTTCAAAGGATTCTGCGTTGAGGATCTGGTCGCCGCGGCTGGCATTTGCGGAAAGCGGAATCAGCAGATTTGGTTTTCTGAGTGCCAGCAACTCACAAATAGCGTTTGCACCTGCTCTGGAGATGCAGACATCGGCAAGGGCAAACAGATCAGCAAGTTCTTTTTTGACGTATTCGAACTGAATATAACCTTCCATATCTGTTTTTGTCGAATCTAATTTTCCTTTACCGCAAAGATGGATGACCTGATATTTTTTCAAAAGTTCAGGCAGAATACCGCGGACGGCATCATTGACGGCAACAGATCCCTGGCTTCCGCCGATAACGAGGATAACCGGTTTGTTTGCGGCAAATCCGCAGAGATTCAGTGCGGCAAGTTTATTGCCATGCAGAAGCTCTTCACGAATCGGTGAGCCGGTCAGGACTGCTTTTCCTTCCGGAATGTAACCCATGGTTTCAGGGAAGTTGCAGCATACTTTTGTTGCAGCAGAAAGAGAAATCTTGTTTGCAAGTCCCGGTGTCATATCGGATTCATGGATAATAACCGGGATATGGAGATGTTTGGCTGCAAGAACAACAGGAACAGCTACAAAACCGCCCTTGGAAAAAACAACATCCGGTTTCAGCTTTTTCAGGATTTTACGTGCCTCACCATAGCCTTTTAATACACGGAACGGATCAGAGAAGTTTTTTGGATCAAAATAGCGTCTCAGCTTTCCGGAAGCAATTCCATAGTAAGGTACGTTTACATCTTCAATCAGCTTTTTTTCGATTCCTTCATAGGAGCCGATATAGTGAATATCATAACCAAGTTCCCGCAGTTTTGGGAGCAGAGCAATGTTAGGTGTTACATGACCGGCGGTACCACCGCCAGTTAAGACGATACGTTTCATGTTTATCCTCCCTGTTTTGGTATTTTGCCTTTAAAGCAGACAGAAGGGGCTGTTTTAAAGGGAATATACTAAGTTTAAATATTATGATGTGATTGTCAAAAAATACTGTAAAACCACACTTGTGCAGGCACTTTGTGGTTTCAGGATTTTGACTCTGGTATCATCTTATACTGTTATTAAAAAAAGTCAAGAAGGGACTAGAGGATTTATGAAAAAGAATGAGGGGAAAATCAGGAATATTCATTCACGTCAGAACCGGGAGAACCTGAAGGAAGCTGAATTTGATTCAAAACTTTATTCAACGATGCGAAGCAATTTTGCAAAAGAGGGAAAGAAAATTGCAGGCGAGCTTGAAAATGATGAAAAACTGGATTATGTAGGTGATGCTCCGGATCTGTTAAATAAAATTGTCGGACAGCTTAGAGAAGAAGGCAAATGGGATGATAACGCCTATAGACAGGAATGTAAAAAAGAGCTTTACGATCTGTTGCCGCAGGAAGATCAGATTGCACTGAGAAGAGGACGGAAACTGGCAAAGATCGAAGAAAAATGGAAGAAGAACAGAAAAAAAATTATGCAGCGGGCAGCAATCATTGTGCTGGTCGGAGGAGTTTTTGCGGCTGGATTAGGAGCGGATGCGAGCAGAGAGCAGATTATGAATGTGTGGGAAAGAGTTACCAATACAGGACAAAAGTTGGTTATAGATAAAACAGATGATACAGCTTTAAAAGGAAGAGAAGATGAGGATAGAAAAAAGATAAAGGAAGAATTAGGCATAGATATACCTAGGCTTATGTATAAACCGGAAGGAATGACTTATGATAGTTATGATTTCGATGATAAACTTCAAACAGTAAATATGAACTATATTACTGCAGATGAAAAATATTATTATGTATATATCAGTAAAAAGGCAAATGATTCACAAGAAGTAATAGAAATTGATGGAAAAATTGTAGATCAGCATTTATTGAGTGTAAAATACCTAAGTAAAGGTGTAAAGGTAGAACAAATTGAGGAAGAAAATGCTAAAAGCTTATACAAGGCCGATTTCTATTATAATAATGTTTATTATTTATTTATAGGAGAACTGGAAAAAGAAGAGTTTGATGAAATAATTGAAAAAATTATGTTTTAACGCGTCACTTTTTTCCTTCTGAAACGTTTATTATAGTGTAATGTAAAAAACAGAGATGAAGGAGGAGAAAAACATGAAGATGAAGAAAGTTCTCAAAGCTATGGTAGCAGCGACTGCCTGTGCTTGTATGCTGACTGTGCCGCTTAGTATTCATGCGGCAGAACCGACGGATGGTCTGGTGGTTGATGGTTCTTTGCTTACCCATGAGGACAGTGCAGAGACGACAGAACTGTTTGAATGGAGATTTGAAAATTCAGAATCAGAAGTAGCACCACTTGGAACATATTATGCAAAAGGACATGCAGGAATTTCAAAAGTAAGTTCAAAATCAGTCTACATAACAGCAACAACAGATTGCTATGAAAAATGTAACACTGTGGAAGCAGAAGTAAATTTACAGCGTCTGGAAAATAATACTTGGTATTATGTTACATCTAGAGATAAGGTAAAAAATAACGTAGGGAGCGTTAAAGTAAGTGATACTGTTAGCGTAAAATCAGGTTACTATTATCGAGTTATATCTTTCCATAGTGCAACAAAAAATGGTAAGACTGAGACAGGTTCGGCTGTTAGCGAAAGCATTTATATTGGTTAATTGTCCGTGAAAGGCTAGCCTGCTTTGAAGCATGAGCTGTACTGAGATTCATTGTAAAACGTATAAATTCACATCGTATGTAAATGACAATGACATAAATCTTAATATTCCTATCGCGATTGTGAATGTCTCCATCTACAGTGAATCAACGTACAGGCTGACGTGTGAATGGCGTGAACAGTTACGTGAATTTTATTTTTCATTGCGAAGAGAATAAATGTATTTATGATGTGTGAGTGTAACGATTTGGTGCAGGTCGAAGCATCATCCTACTGCTGAAACTGTGAAAAGCACGGAATGGTTATGTGTGAGTTTAAGCAAAAATATATTAGAGCGTGAAAAATTGTTCAGGTATGAACAAAACTCTGAAAAAACAAGCCGCCCCGGGATGCGTGAATGTCCATTACATTACCTTTCATGGCAGAACGGTTTTCGCCAAAGATATGGCGAGTGATTTAAAATAGAAACTACAAAAAACAAAAACGAAAGAATTACAAATATGCAAAAACAAAAACTGTGCATACCATGCGTGGGGCTTCCCTCCTTTGCAGTTGTGCCGGGCTTGTTCTGCAAAGGAAGTATGGTTGCATCATGCTTTTGATTGCAAGGCAAGGGGAGAGAGCGTATGCAAACGAAATATTTTAAAAATATGTTCCAGAATATTTCACAGGGAGTTATGTATTCCACAGGAGTTGCAGATTCAGAGACAAAGAACAGCTGGGTAGCCTGTTATATCTGTGCAGGAGAAAATGAGGAGTCTCTGGAATTTAAGGCAGAGAAAGCTTTTGCCGGATGTAAGGATGAGGTAAGGCTTGTGGCTGTGGGAGATGGAAGCGAGGCAACCATCCATCAGCTTATGGAATTTGTGAAAAAGAATCGTGTGGAGCAGGTGATTCTTCCTGGAAACCATGAAAAGGTGGCAAAAGAACTGCAAAGTGCCGGTGTAAAACGTGTGGTGGAGATGAAGCCGGGCAGCTCTTTATATGATGAAAAAGACTTCTGGCAGTTTAAGATACATTGTTATGGAACAGATGAGGGTTGTTTCCTTGTAATGTTTGCCGGAGATAAAGGAATAGACTGGAAAATAATGGACTGTCTGATGAGTGTCAGAATTTTTGATAAAGCCAAATGCGGCAGTCCTCAAATTGATATGGAAAATCTTGTGTGTTGTGCCAGATGTGGGCTGTATAATGATTTTGATGTGTGCAAAGGCCATAACCAGAACACAGGAAAAGGATATACAGCAGGTGCGATGCTTCTTGGTAATATATCACTTAAAAAGTATTCAGAAGCAATAAAAAGGGATTTCTCAGAGGTGAGAGATCAGATTCGTTACATTTCCATAACAGGAAATATGAAACAGGCAGATGGGGAACTGAGTACGTGGATTGGGGAATCACGTACGGAATTAAATCACTATTATATTTTACCATCCGGATGTGCAGACACAGGAGATTTTATAACAAAAATCCTTTCCGAGTCGGGACGCAATCGCGTATACCTGACAGGAGAGAAATGTGGTGTTTGTGGATCGGGATTTTTTATTTCCCGAAAGCTGGATTAAAAATTACAGTACTAAAAAATCAGAATATGTGATAAAATAAAAGCAGGAAAACAGAACGGAACAGATTATCATTAAAACAGAGAGAAGGTGTTTTTATGAGGATTACATTTTTGGGAGCCACGCATGAGGTGACTGGAAGCTGTACTTATCTGGAAGCCTGCGGAAAACATATTTTGATTGACTGTGGAATGGAGCAGGGACCGGATGAATTTGAAAATCAGGAGATACCGGTTGCGGCAAGTGACATTGACATGGTACTTTTGACGCATGCTCATATCGACCATTCCGGTAAACTTCCGCTTTTGTACCAGAGGGGATTTCGGGGACAGATTTTTGCGACGAGAGCAACTGCGGATCTGTGTGATATTATGCTGCGAGACAGTGCACACATACAGATGTTTGAGGCGGAATGGAAGAACCGAAAAGGACAGCGTGCCGGCAGGGCAGAAGTTGTGCCGCTGTATGATATCAACGATGCACAGGGAGCGATCAACTGTCTTGTTGGATGCGATTATGACAAAAAAATCAACCTTGCAGATGGAATCTGCATTCGGTTTGTGGATGCAGGGCATCTGCTTGGCTCTTCTTCCATCGAGATCTGGATCAAAGAGAACGATGTGGAGAAAAAGATTGTATTTTCCGGGGATATCGGCAATCTGAATCAGCCATTGATCCGTGATCCGCAGTATGTCAAAGATGCGGATTATGTTGTGATGGAGTCTACTTACGGTGACCGCAGCCATGGTGAATTTCCAGATTATGTGACGGAGCTGGCAAGGATCATCCAGAAGACGTTTGATCGGGGAGGAAATGTAGTCATACCATCTTTTGCAGTCGGACGTACGCAGGAACTGCTGTATTTCATCCGCAAAATAAAAGAAGATAAGATGATCCACGGCCATGATCATTTTGATGTTTACGTGGACAGTCCGCTGGCGATTGAAGCGACCCGCATTTTTATGAAGCACATGTATGAGGATTTCGATGAAGAGGCAACGAAGCTTGTTCAGGCGGGGATCAATCCGATCGGTTTTGAAGGACTGAAAACAGCGATCACAAGTGACGATTCCAGGATGATCAATTTCGATGAGAGACCAAAAGTTATTATTTCTGCGAGCGGTATGTGTGAGGCAGGCAGAATCCGACATCATCTGAAACATAATCTCTGGAGAAAAGAAAGCACGATTCTTTTTGTCGGTTATCAGGCAAAGGGAACACTGGGGCGTATTATATTAGAAGGGGCAAAATCCGTAAATCTGTTTGGAGAGGAAATAGAGATACAGGCGGAGATCCGAAGGCTTGCCGGTATCAGCGGACACGCTGACAATAACGGTCTGCTTAAATGGATCGGAAGCTTTGAAAAGAAGCCGGAGAAGGTTTTTGTGATTCATGGAGAGGACAGCGTGTGCCAGGTTTTCACAGATCGTCTGAGAAACGAAATGCATCTGGATGCAGGAGCACCTTACAGCGGTACGGTCTTTAATCTTGCGACGGGTGCGTATGAGAAAGAATGTGAACCGGTTCATGTGGTTAAGACCGAGAAGAGTCTGAATAAGGCAATGAAGGCAAATACTCCGTTTGCAAGACTTCTGGCAGCAGGTCAGAGACTGCTTACGGTTATCCGCCATAACGAAGGCGGAGCAAATAAGGATCTGGCGAGATTTACAAGTCAGATCAATTCCCTCTGCGATAAGTGGGACAGATAATGAGATGATGGTTTCGTACAGGTCAACGCATTTGTTACTGAAACCATAAGAACAAGACTTGAATGTATAAAAATCAAAAAGCTCAGGCTGCGCATGATACCGTGTGCCTGGGCTTTTGTAAGGTGCGCCTAGCGGCGCACGTTTCTAACGGGTTAAAGTCCCGAATCCGCCCGGTAGTGGGAAGGATATAGCCGAAGGCA
>NZ_WQNP01000076.1:0-1063 GCF_018783905.1 Ruminococcus sp. MCC718 | reverse complement strand
CACGTTTCTAACGGGTTAAAGTCCCGAATCCGCCCGGTAGTGGGAAGGATATAGCCGAAGGCAAGGGTGTCCATCGTGAGATGGAATCTGAAGGAAGCTGGATGTGAGGAACATACTAACTCATGGGCAAATCTCTGGTCTGACGAACAGAAATCTCATATAAGGTTATGCATGAGGATAAGGCTGCCTACCAAGTCGAAGTCCAATAACTACACGGAATCATGCATGATAAATGAGGCAGATGGATGGAGAGGAAGAAACGTGTGGTACCTAGGGAGGTCTGTGCGGTACGCCTTGAAAGAGGTAACCACTGCATAAAGCAATGCTGAACGCACAGAAGTCAGCAGAGGTCATAGTAGCCGAGAGGTGAAGGACCGAATCAGTAGGAGTCTTGAGTATGACCGAGAAAGGAGGAATGACCGTCTATGGCAGAAAACATTGAAAACAATGGCTGTTCGCAAAGAGATAATGCAGAACATGAAGGGTATGTGAAAGCGTCTAGGTCATTCAATCGGATATGGAAAGAAAGAGACAGTGCACAGCCGAGACTTTTAGAAGCGATCCTGTATAAAGATAACTTTAACAGAGCGTATAAGAGAGTTAAGGCAAACAAGGGAGCACCAGGAATTGATGGCATGACCATTGAAGAGGCTCTTCCATATCTAAAGGAGCATCAACAAGAGATAACCGACCGCATTTATCGTGGAAAGTATACTCCGTCTCCAGTAAGACGAGTTGAGATTCCCAAACCAGATGGTGGTGTGCGAAAGCTTGGTATACCAACGGTGATAGACCGTACAATCCAACAGGCAATCACGCAAGAGTTAGTGCCAATCTATGAACCGCTGTTTGCAGATGGTAGCTTTGGCTATCGTCCGGGCAGAAGTGCGAAGGACGCAATACAAAAAGTGAAAGAGTATGCAGAACAAGGATACACATATGCAGTATCCTTAGATTTATCAAAATACTTCGACACACTGAACCATGAAATTCTCCTTAACTTACTCCGTAAGAATGTAAAGGACGAACGGGTGGTGCAGTTGATTAAGCGATATCTGAAAAG
>NZ_WQNP01000075.1:0-1175 GCF_018783905.1 Ruminococcus sp. MCC718 | reverse complement strand
TTTGATACCTAATTTTCAACCTGTATAAAATTTTCAATGTTCTTCAATTTAGCCTTGACTTTTTATTTGCAGGCTTGATTATACAATTCTCTGAACTGATTTGATAAACGTAAATCACGGTCAGTATTTAAAATGTCCTGCAAGAAAATTATATAGTCACATAATAAACGATTGAGTTTCACTTTATAATCAGATAAATGATCGGGAAGCGTAAAAGAATCAGAGGAAAAATCAAGGACTTCATCAGCATTTATAGGATTTGTACCGATAAAAACAGGATATATATGCAACTTGTTTCGTTCTCTTAGGATTTGCATGCGTTTTAACAAAGTGGTACTGCGTGTAATACGATGATCTTTGGCAGTGATGCAAAAGGGAATGCTGGAAAAATAGCATAATTTGTGCATATATTTTTGTGCATGTAAACTTGTGACAGAAAGACAGGAGTTTTTGAGAAGTGTTTTGGGCTGTGAAGGGCTGAACGCTAGGAGGTTGGAAAAAATATTAGCGGCAGCAGAACTCTTTTCTGTATCTGATCCGTAAATACAAATAGAGAAAATGGAAGATTCTTTTATAAGCTGAGTACATTTGTTAAATGAATCGTAAGAAACGATTGCATGAAATGAAATTGCATGTAATGTATATGCAAAGATGCTTAAAATATTTCTGTCAGAACATAAAAAACGAATGACGGAAACATAACTGTCGTCATACTCTGGTTTTACAAAAAAAGAATCAGATACAAGCGATTTTTGATCATCAATATCATAAAAAAGAAGCTCCTTGACAGAATGCTTTACTGGTGAATGGTCGCTTTCTAAAGGCATAAAATATAAAGGGTAGTCCTTGGAACTTGACCAGCCTATGTTAAAAACGTGGTTTGATAATACAGAGCATTCTTTTAAAAGAAGTCCACCGATATAGGATTTTAAAAGAGAGGATAATGTTTTGGAATTTATGATAGAACCATAGTCCTTTAAAATCTTTAAAAGTTTATCCGGAGATGGAGTACAGGTTATACGAGGATTTCTGTTGGGCTGGCATGATACAAAAGCATCAAGAGTATCTGTAATTTCAGTTCCTTTGATTTTATATTCAAGCCTGCAAATAAAAAGTCAAGGCTAAATTGAAGAACATTGAAAATTTTATACAGGTTGAAAATTAGGTATCAAAAT
>NZ_WQNP01000074.1:819-28209 GCF_018783905.1 Ruminococcus sp. MCC718 | reverse complement strand
GTTCGCTGTTCGCGTCGGCTTTGTTATTTTAGCACATCTCTTTGTGCTTGTCAAGTACTTTTTTAAACTTTTTTTCGAAGTTCTTTCGAACTTCTTAAGTCGTACCAGACTGCGTTGCTCTGTCTCTTTTGCAGCAACTCTGATATTTTATCAAAGTCTTTCAGGTTTGTCAAGTACTTTTTTCATCTTTTTGATTCCGTCCCCGGATCATTTTCTATGATTCCTCGACTACCTGTTTCTGCGTCTTTTGACGAACTTCTGTATTTTATCGTATTTGTCATCTTTTGTCAAGTACTTTTTCAAGAAGTTTGTCGAACGGAGAAAGAGGGATTTGAACCCTCGCGCCGCTGTTAACGACCTACTCCCTTTCCAGGGGAGCCCCTTCGGCCAGCTTGGGTATTTCTCCACAGTTGCTCGAATAGCATTTTATATTATATTATCACATGATATTCTCATGTGATGAACGGAGAGGGTGGGATTCGAACCCACGCGCCCTTGCGGACAAACGGTTTTCAAGACCGCCTCGTTATGACCACTTCGATACCTCTCCAGTGCAATCAGCGAAACTAATAATATCATCCAATTTTCGTTTTGTCAACACTTTTTTTGATATTTTTTTGTTTTTTTCAATTTTTCTGTAAATTACACTTTTTCACAAAGATTTCAGCGATATCCAGATCCTCTGGTGTTGTAATCTTGATATTATAATAAGAGCCTTCCACCAGTTTTACTTTTTGACCTTCCATTTTCTCCAGTACCATTGCATCATCCGTGATTCCCATTTTGGTATGGTCCTCCTGCATCATTTTTTCATAAGCACCTAAAATATCAGGATACGCAAAAACCTGCGGAGTCTGGATGTTCCAAACTTCACTTCTCTTTAATGTTTCTTTTGCAAATAACGCTTCGTCAGCCAGTTTCAGTGTATCTTTCGAAGGAACTGCTGCCACACACGCACCATAAGTGCATACCGCTTCTTTTAACCGCTGCAGCATTTCCTGATCTACAAATGGTCTTGCTCCGTCATGGATATAGATGTAATCACATGCTCCGGCAGCTTTCAGTGCATTATATACAGAAAGATAGCGTTCTTCCCCGCCTTCAATAATATCTTTCACCTTTTGCAAATGATAAACTTCCACAATCTTCTCTCTGCAATATGCAATCTCATCTTTTTTTGTAACCAGTATCACTTCATCTATAAATTCGCATTCTTCAAATTGTCTGAGTGCGTAATACAAAACTGGTTTTCCAAACAGATCCATATACTGCTTCTGTACCTGACTGTGCATTCTTTTGCCGCTCCCTGCTGCCAGAACGATCGCCGTGTGCTTTTCTTTCATTTAGCGTTCCCCCAGTTTCAGATTCGGAACTGCATTCAGATCCAGTCCGGATCTTGTTCCTGCCAGATATTCATAATATCCTGCCACTCCGATCATCGCTGCATTATCTGTACAGAAAATCGGGGACGGATGGTAAAATTTGATATCTTTCTTTCTGCAGGCTTCTTCCATTGCCATGCGAAGTGCTGAATTGGAGGCAACTCCCCCTGCAATAGCAAATTTATCAAATCCATATTCATCGATTGCCCACATGGAATGTTCTACCAGAACATCCACAACTGCTTTCTGAAAGGAAGCTGCCACATCTGCTTCTACGATCGGCTGGTTCTTCATTTTGCATCCATTCAGATAGTTCAGGACTGCTGACTTCAAACCGCTGAAACTGAAATCATATGGTGCATCTGCAACTTTTGCTTTTGGAAATGAAATCGCCAGCGGATTTCCTTCTTTTGCAAGTTTATCAATCTTTGGTCCGCCCGGATAGCCAAGTCCGATCGCACGGGCCACTTTATCAAATGCTTCTCCAGCCGCATCGTCTCTGGTGCGTCCGAGGATTTCGTATTTTCCGTAATCTTTTACCACAACCAGGTGTGTATGTCCTCCGGATACTACCAGGCATGCAAACGGCGGCTCCAGATCCGGATGTTCAATATAATTTGCAGAAATATGCCCTTCTATATGGTGCACACCTACCAGAGGCAGATTTTTAGCATAGCTGATCGCCTTTGCCTCGGCTACTCCGACAAGCAAAGCCCCCACCAGTCCAGGTCCATAGGTGACCGCGATCGCATCCAGATCATCCAGTGTGACGTTTGCTTCTTCAAGAGCTTCTGTGATGACCTGATTTATTTTTTCAATATGCTTTCTTGATGCAATTTCCGGCACTACGCCGCCATAAAGTTTATGCAGTTCAATCTGAGAGGAAATAACATTGGACAAAACCGTTCTTCCGTTTTTCACAACAGAAGCTGCCGTTTCATCACAGGAACTTTCGATTCCCAGAATCAGTACATCTTTCTTTTCTTCCATCTCGTATCTATCCTTCCTATTATATCAAGCCCAAAGGCATTGATTTACCAGACTTTTCTGTCGACTGTCATTCCTCTTCAAATGACAGCACTGTACTTTTTCCGTCTTTTCCCGGGTAAGCATTTGGGAAAATTTCACGCACGCCATCCATAAATTCTTCCGGACGTACCAGTGACGGACTGTAATGTGTCAGCCATAACTCTGACACTTCTGCTTCCGCTGCCAATTTTGCTGCTTCTTTGAACATCATATGTTTATGCTCCAGTGCCTTAGACTTTTTATCATCCTCGCCATACATGCCTTCGCAGACAAACAGATCTGAGTGCTCTGCATTCTGGATGATGGATCTGGTCGGTCTGGTATCTGTCGTGTAAGTCAGTTTGATTCCCTTTCTGGCTTCTCCAAGAACCATATCCGGTGTATAGTGCACACCCTCAAATTCGACAACATTCCCCTTCTGAAGCGGATTCCAGCAGCACAGCGGAATATTTGCCGCTTTTGCCCGCTCTACATCAAATTTCCCCGCACGGTCAATCTCCATAGTATATCCGTAACAAAGCACATTGTGGTTTACACGGAATGCACGGATTCGATAACCGTTCATCTCAAAGGTTTCTTCTGTTCCCTGGATTTCTTTATAATATATTTCAAAAGGCAGCTCCGGTGCAATTGTCCGAAGTGCATTCACCACACGTTCCAGCCCCTTTGGACCGATCAAAGTCAGCGGTTCATGACGTTCTGCATTTCCCATCGACAAAAGCAGACCCGGAAGCCCGCTGATATGATCCCCGTGATAGTGTGTAAAACAAATCACATCGATTGGTTTAAAACTCCACCCTTTTTCTTTGATCGCGATCTGTGTTCCTTCGCCACAGTCGATCAGAATACTGCTTCCGTTATATCGCAGCATCAAGGCTGTCAGCCAACGTCTTGGAAGCGGCATCATACCGCCGCATCCAAGCAAACAAACATCAAGCATTCTTTTTTCCTTACTCTTTCTTCAGTTTCTTTTTCTTTCGTTTCTTCTTTCTTTTCTACAGCAGCTCTGTCTCTTCTTTTATTTCTGGTTTTAATACAAATTCTGCTGTCATTTTATCGTAACAAGGTTCACACAGATCGAAGCTGTGGCATTCTCCGTCTTTTTCCGAAGGATATCCCCAGATTTTTTCAATATGAATATATTCTTCCATGTCTCTTCCAATCGTATCCACAATTCTTTTCCCGCAGCTGTTGCAGTAAATCTTATTCTCTTTTCTCATCGTATCCTCCCCAGGTGATACCCCTTTTGTATGCTTTTTCTGATTTCCTTTGCGACAGCAACAGTATAACGAAAAGTATTCCTTTCGTACAGTGGGAATTAGAGGAATCCTAGTGGTTGCCGTATTTCCACATGATCAGTGCATCTTCTTTTGGTTTCTCGTAAAAATTCGGTCGGATACCGGAACGCTCAAACCCAAGTTTTTCATATAAATGGATAGCAGGTGCATTGCCAACCCGCACTTCCAGTGTGAAATTTTCGATTCCGCGTTCATATCCACGCAAAAACAATTGCTCCAGAAGTTCGGTGGCAACCCCTTTTCCGCGAAACTTCTCCACAACTGCTACGTTTGTGATATCAGCCTCATCAAAAGACTGCAACAGTCCGCAATATCCTGCCAGTATTTCCTTTTCATATGCAACCAGATAGATCGTCTCTTTCTGACGCAGTGCATCTTCAAATCCTTTTCTGCTCCATGGCCGGGAAAAAATCTGACTTTCTGTTCTTACAACTGCCTCCAGATCTTCTGCCTGCATTGCACGTATTTCAAGCACGATTCTGTTCTTCCCTTTCTTTTCGCTCTCTCTCTGCCTGAGAAAGACGCAGATAATCCGGTTTATGTTCCATTGCACTTTCTGCTCGTCCCTGTACATAGTACTGTGCTCCAAGAACTGCAACCGCAGATGCACGCTGTCTGTTCATATGTGCCGGAGCAAACGAATACGGAATTTTCATCACTTCCGCCAGCGTTTTGCGGTAAACCGGAACGCCGTCGCCAAGAAAAATAACTTCTCTTCCAAGTGCATTAAGTTTTTCTGCAATCTCTGTGACAGAAACCGCCATCTGATTTTCCAGTATCTGGAGTTTTCCATCGCAGAATTCGTAAATGCCGGTATAGACCTGGTTTCTTCTTGCATCCATGATCGGGCAGACGATTTTATCTGTTCCCCATAAATCATAGGCCAGTCCGTCTACCGTCGGAACCGGTATGATCGGTTTGTCAAGTGCCAGCCCCAGACCTTTTGCCGTGGCAGAACCAATACGCAGACCGGTAAAGGATCCCGGCCCGGCAGCGATTGCGATCGCATCCAGGCTGTTTAAGTCCAGATTTATCATATCTCCGATTTCTTTCAGCATCGGAAGCAAGGTCTGAGAGTGTGTTTTTTTATAATTTACCGTGTATTCTGCAAGTAAAATATCATCTTCTACAACAGCAACCGATGCCACCAGCCCTGAGCTGTCTATTCCCAAAACTTTCATGTTTTCCTCCTAAAGCTGTGCTTTCTTTTCCTCCGGATCTGAAATCGTGATCTTGCGGTAATCAAATCCTTTTTCCAGATTTTTCTCGATTTCAATAGCGATCACATCCGGCGGCAGAATCTCCTGGATCAGATCTGCCCACTCGATCAAGCATACACCTTCACCGTAAAAACAGTCCTCGTAGCCGATCTCTTCCATCTCTTCGATATCACCGATGCGATACACATCAAAATGATAAAACGGCAGACGACCGTCTTCGTACATCTGCACAATCGTAAAGGTCGGGCTGTTTACCGGCTCTGTGATGCCAAGCCCTGCTGCAAGCCCCTGTGTAAAAACGGTTTTGCCTACGCCAAGATCTCCGGTCAGTGTATAGATCTGACCTGCCTTTGCATTTTCACCGATTTTTTTTCCGAGTTCAAATGTTTCTTTTTCGCTGTTTGTCTCTATAATCATAATTTCACTTTCTTTTTTGGCATATTTTTTTGCACTAAAGTTACAAGCGTATCGTATTGTTCTCCGATGGCTTCTTTTGGGAGAACAAATGCATTTCTTTTTCCTGAGTAGATCAGCACATTTTTTTTGCTGCTGCATACTTTCAGTATATTCTTCCAGCCGCACTGTGCCTTTTCTTCTCCCTGTACGATCTCGATCCCTTCGTCATTCAAAATGTAAGTGACCGGATTTTTAAATACTTCGCTTTTTTCTACCTGCCTTTTTGATTTTGTATAAAGGCTGACCGGAAGATAAACGATAAACCACACACCGAACAGACAGTATACGATGCTGTAAGACAGATCTGTTTTGCCCAGCGTCGTGCCAAACATCACAAATGCCGCAATTCCGAGGATGATACCAAAAATGCCGCTGAAACTGCGGTAAGTATGGTACATCATGAAATCATACATGATCTTCGGTGTCATTTTTACTTCAACTTTTGCTTCCACCTTTTCCTCCTGTTGTGTTTGAAATTTTCTGTTTCAAGTCGAACGCACGCGAAACTTGGCACGCAATTCTGGTCAGCTCTGCTGATATTTACCTGACAGAATCTATCTGACCTTAGCATTTGATTATAGCATACCAGTTTTTTGCTTACAACTGCAAAAAGCCGAAAGGTTCTTCTTCTTTCAGAAAATGCATCAGCATATATGCACACATGATCGCCACACGCTCTTCTTTCAGGATGCGGCGTACCTCTTCTCTGTCTGCCAGCACGACTTCCAGATCTTCGGTATCTTCCAGGCCTTCCCGGCTAATCTGACCGCTCGCATAACCATAAACCGTGGCACAACATTCATCTGTCATGCCGACGCTTGTAAAAAATGGTCTTTCATAGAGCGGATCCGGTGTCAGCGGTGAGAAATCAAGTCCGGTCTCTTCTTTCATTTCGCGGATGCCCGCCTGCCTGTAATCTTCTCCCTGGTCTACCAGCCCGGATGGCAGTTCATAAATATAATCATCCAGCGGATAACGGTACTGGCGTACCAGCACAACCCTGTCTTTTTTCTCCCCATAAAGACTGTAAATGATCACACCGTCCGGCTTTTCATTTCTTGTATTTATTTTCAGATCATTCGGTGTTTTCGCTCTGGATGAAACATAATAATGGATATCGCCGCCCATCCGGTCTTTTGCTTCCAGATCATACAGATTCAGAAATCTGTTTTCTGTCTGTTTATTGATCTTCTGTATTTTTGACATTTTCTGCCGCCTTTCTCTTGATAATACCCGCACTTTCAAGATGCCTGGGTTAAAATCCATATCTGATACAGCATCTGTTTCGTGTTTATTTGTTTCCCTGCTCACGAAAAAAAAGAATACCACGTAACTTTAAAAAGCACAAGCTTTCCTCCGGTTACATGGTATTCGTTTCGAGTTATGTGATATTCACTTTTCTGTATTAGAACTGTGTTCCGTGAAGAATCGGGCTTACGTGCTTATAAAGCAGGAAGGTGATCGCACCAACGATCAGTCCTTTTAAAATGTTAAATGGTGCAACTGCCAGAACAACAAAAGTGAGCAGGCTGTTGATTGCCGGATTCACTGCCGTTCCCATGGCAACCAGTGCATCGACCGGCATACCGAATGCCTTTCCATATGCCGGGAGCAGCACAAAAGCATTTAAGAAGCATCCGATAAATGCCATAAACAGCGTACCTGCGATCATTCCGATCACTGCACTTTTTTTGCTTTTCTTTTTCTGGTAGATCAGACCTGCCGGTACGATCATGGCACAGCCAATCAGGAAATTGGCGAAATCTCCGACACCTGCGGTCGATGATCCTTTAAAAAGCATGTGCAGTACGACTTTGATCAGTTCGATAAACATGCCTGCGACCGGTCCCATCGCAAAGGTACCGATCAGAACCGGAATTTCACTCAAGTCAATCTTATAGAAAGACGGTGCAAAGAAAAGCGGTATTTCAAACATCATCAACACAACGGAAACCGCCCCCAACATACCAATCTGCACCAGATTTCTTAAGTTACTTCTTTCTGCAGTTGTTTTCACTGCATTTGTACCTGAACTGTTCATACGTCCATCTCTCCTTTTTGAATTTAATTCACAGGAAGATCTTCGTCTGATACGATGCCATCATTTTGAAATAAAAAGCCCTGAATCTGTTCTACAGATTCAGGGCTTTGATATACCATCGTATGTTCTTCTCTCATCCAGACTTTGACTGTCGGTCATGGAATTTCACCATGTCAGCCGCTTACGCGGGTCGCGGACTATACCGCCGGTGGGGAATTACGCCCCGCCCCGAAGATTTCTGCTATCTGCAATTATAAGATAATTTTTTCTTTTGTCAAGCATTTTCGGAAAACTTTTACAATTTCATGGACAGAGAAATTCTTTTTTTCTTTAGGTCGATGCCGATCACTTTCACATCGATGATATCGCCTACTTTTACGACATCCAGCGGATGTTTTACGAACTTTTTACTGCTCATCTCAGAGACATGCACCAGGCCGTCCTGATGTACACCGATATCCACGAATGCTCCGAAATCAATGACGTTTCGAACGGTTCCTTTTAGTACCATTCCTTCTTTTAAGTCTTCCATCGCAAGAACATCGCTTCTGAGGATTGGTTTTGGCATTTCATCTCGTGGATCTCGGCCAGGTTTTTCCAGTTCTGCCGTGATGTCACGCAGTGTCGGCTCGCCGATTTCCAGCTCTTCTGCCATTTTTTTGTAATCTCTGATCTTTCCGGAAATTCCGTTTAAATTTCCAGCTGTGATGTCTTCTTTTGTATAGCCGAGACACTCCAGAAGTTTGCCTGCTGCCGCATAGCTCTCCGGATGGACTCCTGTGCAGTCCAGTGGATTTTCTCCGCTGCGTATCCTGAGGAATCCGGCACACTGCTCAAATGCTTTTGGTCCTAATTTTGCAACTTTCAGAAGTTCTTTTCTGTTCTGGAAGCTTCCGTTTTCTTCGCGGTATGCAACGATATTTTTCGCGATCACTTTGGAAATACCGGAAACATAGGAAAGCAGGGATGCGGATGCGGTATTTAAATCCACACCGACACGGTTTACACAGTCTTCCACGACTCCGCCCAGTGCTTCGCCCAGTTTTTTCTGGTTCATATCATGCTGATACTGTCCGACTCCGATGGATTTTGGCTCAATTTTCACCAATTCTGCCAGCGGGTCCTGGATTCTTCTGGCGATAGATGCAGCACTTCTCTGTCCTACATCAAAATTCGGAAATTCTTCTGTTGCCAGTTTACTCGCAGAATAAACAGATGCACCGGCTTCGTTTACGATCACATACTGCACTTTTTCCGGAATCTCATGGAAAAGCTCTACGATCACCTGCTCAGATTCTCTGGATGCCGTTCCATTTCCAACGGAAAAGAGCGTGATGTGGTACTTGCGGATCCATTCTTTTAATTTTTCTTTTGCCGCCTGGATCTTTTTTTCATTAGTCGGTGCTGTCGGGTAAATGACGGTCGTATCCAGCACTTTTCCGGTCGCATCGACAACCGCCAGCTTACATCCGGTACGGAACGCCGGGTCCCAGCCAAGCACAACCTGTCCGGCGATCGGAGGCTGCATCAGAAGCTGTTCCAGATTCTTGCCAAACACCTGGATCGCACCATCTTCTGCCTGCTCGGTCAGTGCATTGCGGATCTCACGCTCTACTGCCGGGGCGATCAGTCTGCGGTAACTGTCCTCGATCACTTTTTCCAGGAATTCGGAAGTCTGCGGATTTTCACGCACCATGATCTGTTTTCTTAAATAACCAAGAATCCGATCTTCCGGAGCTTCCAGTTTTACGGTCAAGAATTTTTCCTTTTCGCCGCGGTTGATCGCCAGCACACGGTAACCTGCCATTTTTGCAACTGGCTCTTCATACTGATAGTACATCTCGTAAACAGAAGCTGCTTTCTCATCTTTTGCTTCTGTCACGATTTTACCCTCTTTCTGTGTCAGGCTACGGATGCGGATACGGTAATTTGCATCATCTGAAATCGTCTCAGCCAGAATATCACCTGCTCCCTGCAGTGCTTCCTGCCAGGTATTCACTTCTTTTTCCGGGTCAATATACGCACTTGCTTCCTCTTCCAGCGTTTTCTTTGTCATCTGCAACAGAATCGTGTTTGCCAGTGGTTCCAGTCCTTTTTCTTTTGCGATTGTCGCTCTCGTTCTTCTCTTTGGACGATACGGGCGATACAGATCTTCCACAACTACCAGAGTTTCCGCTGCCTGGATTTTTTCCCGCAGCTCATCCGTCAGTTTGCCCTGCTCCTCGATTGATGCCAGCACCTGCTTCTTTTTATCTTCCAGATTACGCAGATAAGTCAGACGTTCCGAAAGTTTTCGCAGAACTTCGTCATTCAGCGATCCTGTGACCTCCTTACGATAACGTGAAATAAACGGAATCGTATTCCCCTCATCGATCAGTTTGACTGCAGCCTCCACCTGCCATAATTCAATCTTTAATTCCTCTGCAAGACGTTGATTTATGTTCATATAAGCCTCCATTACATACAATTTTTCCAACGTTTCTACTCCTTGCCCTGCGTCAGGCAATTTTCAAACATCTTTGTGCCGACTGTAACAGCCGCCCCCTTATGATACACTTGAGTTTCCAATTTGTCTATGATATTATGATGATGCTAGAGTGAAAAGGTCAAAACGCCATTCTTGCTTGCAAGATAAGGCGTTTGAACTTGGCACTCGTAAGACATGAGGAAGTAGCCCGACAGGGCGGATTCCGAATGGATTAGAATTGCGGAAGCATAGAATGCGGAGCAATTCGTAGCATCATAGAACCTGGGCGACTTGGGGACCGTAAGACATGAGGAAGTAGCCCGACAGGGCGGATTTCGAATGTTTTAGAATTGCGAGAGCATAGAATGCGGAGCAATGCGGAGCAATTCGTAGCATCATAGAACCTGGGCGACTTGGGGACCGCAAAACATGAGAAAGGAGCCATTTTCATAGCCCTTTATGAAACAGCAGCAGGTTTCCGTTTTTCCATATGGTGTTTACCACCAGCAGAACCACTGCAATTTTGCCATACACCGGACGGTATTTCATGCCGATCGTGATTCTGCCGCGGCTTACATACTGCACGGTATTGGATAGCATATACCATACATAAAGTACTGCTCCGTAAAGTACAATGCTGTGGTAATGTAAACTGTATGCCACATTTCCTTTCAGCAGCCAGTATACTGCCCGTGTACCGCCGCATCCGGGACAGTAAAGTCCGGTCAGCTTATGGAAAATGCACGGCAGCAAAATATGATTTAACGGAATTTTCAGTAACCTCAGCAATGCAAGAAACAATATTCCTGCAAGCGGCAGGACTATACCGCAGTAATAAAGGTTGTCCGGCCTGCAGTTTTTTTCTTGTTTTTCCATACAGTACCTCTTTCATCATTTATTTCAGCCGAATCCTAATCGGCTTACCTTTTACAGAATGGAGTGAATCTTATGAAACGAACTTCTTCGCAGTTAAAACAACTGGCAAGGGAATCTCTGGCACATCGCTTCAGCCTCCCGGTTATGGCCTGTGTCATTACTTTTGGAATTATCATGCTGGTCAATATGCTCCCGGCTGCTCTTTTCCCGGACACAGGCAACAGTATCTCTTATCTGGTGATTTCTTTTATCACCGATCTGCTCCTGTCGATTTTAAGCGTCGGTCCGGTTACAATCCTGCTTGACATGAGCCGTGGCAGCGACGGACAGCTTTCTGATCTTCTGTATGCTTTTCGCCATCAGCCGGATCGTATTATTGTATCTCAGCTTATTATCTCACTCTTGTCCACGGTGATCTTTCTGCCGGGTATTCTTGTATTTATGCTGTCATCCATTTTTTATACTGCCTTTGGCATCATTATCGGAAGTCTGCTGATCTTTGCCGCCGTGATCGGTAGCGTTGTGATCCGCCTGGATTTTGCACTGGTAACTCCGCTTTATATTGACAATCCACAGACCAGTGCCATAGATCTCTTACGTGAAAGCCGTGATCTGATGCGGGGCAACCGGCTCCGCTATTTTGTTCTGGAGCTGAGCTTTATACCGATCATGCTGCTCGCAGTTGTTGCCTGCTTTGTCGGACTGCTCTGGGCCGTTCCATATACGCAGATGACGCTTCTTGAATTTTACCGTGAACTGACAGGAGAAATCTGAAAATTCAAAGAACTGTTGCCAGGCAGATATATCATCTGCCAAAGCAACAGTTCTCTTTTTATAAATTAATCATTCTTTTTCTTAGTCTTCGACACGGCGAACGCGGATCATGCCAAGCACTTCACCAAAGCTTTCTGCTTTTGCTTTGTATTCTGCCTCTGTCATCACTTCTGTCACGAATCCGAACTCTCCGTCTACATCTGCCACAACAACCGGCTGTACGTTTCCGAATACTTCCTGCACTTTTGCAAGTTCTGTTTCCGGAGTGCCTTTGACACGTACAAAGAATTTGCGGCTGGAATTGCTGATGTCGGTCAGTTCCAGTTTTTTGCTGCTCCAGAATGCCATGATGCTGCGGTTCAGATGTCTTGCCTCATCGACTACGTCAGCTACGACAGCACTTGCGGTCGGCAGTTTGCCGGCTCCGCTTCCGTAGAACATTGCATCTCCAAGTACATTGCCATGTACAAAAATGGCATTGAATACACCGTTTACGCTGTACAGAGGATCGGACGGTCCAACCAGCACCGGTGATACCATTGCGTAAAAGCTTCCGTCAACTTTACGGCTGACTGCCAGCAGTTTGATCATCTGTCCCATTGCTTTTGCATACTTGATATCGGTTGCCGTAATCTTGCTGATACCCTCTGTATAGATATCTTCGTAATCAACCTGTCTGCCAAATGCCAGTGAGGAAAGGATTGCGATCTTACGGCATGCATCGTAACCTTCCACGTCTGCTTCCGGATTGCGTTCTGCATACCCAAGATTCTGTGCTTCTTTTAATACATCTGCAAAATCAGAACCTTTCTCTGCCATCTCTGTGAGAATGTAGTTGGTAGTTCCGTTCAGAATACCGGTGATCTCATCGATCTCATCTGCAGTCAGAGAAGAATTCAGCGGACGGATGATCGGAATACCGCCGCCGCAGCTTGCCTCAAACAGATAGTTGATGTTTCTTTCTCTTGCGATCTCAAGCAGCTCTGCACCGTGACGTGCCACCAGTTCTTTGTTGGATGTGCAGACACTCTTTCCTGCGAGCAGTGCTTTTTTTGTGAAAGTATACGCCGGCTCCACACCGCCCATAACTTCAACGACAATTTTAATCTCCGGATCATTTAAAATAACATCAAAATCATGTACGATTTTTTCCTGGATCGGATCTCCCGGGAAATCGCGAAGATCAAGCACATATTTGATGTTGATCTCTTCTCCTGCTTTTTTATTGATGCTGCTGTGGTTGGTATTGATAACTTCTACCACTCCGGAACCTACTGTTCCATATCCTAAGACTGCAATCTGGATCATTTTAAGCCTCCTGTTGTTTTCTTTTATGCTTATCTCTGGTTCTTTTGTCCAAAGAATTGCTTTTTTATTCTCTTGCTAAAATTTTGATGTACTGTACACCGCACTGTATTTCAATATCCTGCATCATCGCCGATATATCTCCTGTCGTAGCGAGGATCTCCACACTGAGCGTCAGAGATGCGATGCCGTTGATCGGAATACTCTGATGGATCGTCAGGATATTGGCATGATAATCTGCCACGATATGCAGTACATCCGACAAAAGTCCGGTCTCATCATCCATCTGGATCATAAACGTGATTGTTTTCCCTTTTGCATTGTCATGAAACGGAAAAATATCGTCTTTATATTTATAAAAAGAGCTGCGGCTGATGCCGACCATATCTGCTGCTTCCTGTACTGTGGACGCTTTCGCCGACTCCAGCAGCCGTTTCGCCTCTACTACTTTCAGAAGTACTTCCGGAACCGCTTTCTTGGTAACCACATAATATCGATTCTTTTCTTCCACTTCAAAGTCCTCCTGTCTCTTCTATATGCATCTTTTGCTGTATACTCTTTCTATAGTGTACATTTGTGCTTCCCCGAAAGATATTAACACATTTTAACAGGCGGTGCAACCAGAAATTCTTCTGACTACCTTTTGGCATAAAATTTTTCTAACTACCTTTTGACTGCATTTCCTCAATATTTTACGTTTTTTCAATTCATTTTAATCTTCTTATATGCCAGAAAAGCACATATTTCAGAACGCAAAAATACCGGAAACCCCTGACTTACTGGATTTCCGGTATTATTTCTGTTAAGCTGCTGACGGGACTCGGACCCGTGACCTCCTCACTACCAATGAGGTGCGCTACCACCTGTGCCACAGCAGCCTGTGCGGTCGTGACCGCTACAGTTAGTTATATTATCACAGGAATCTGCTTTTGTCAATACTGTTTTTGCATTTTATTGCTGCTGTTCACTCATCGTGCGGCGTTTATTGTTTCTCTGCGTAAAAAAGTGGTTCCGTTCATCTACCCCTGAAGTCTCTGTCTGACGATCTCAAATGCAAGGACGCCTGCTGCCACAGATGCATTCAGGGAATCGATATCCCCTTTCATCGGAATAGAAGCCACAAAATCGCATTTTTCTTTTACCAGCCTGCTGACACCTTCCCCTTCGTTGCCGATCACCAGACCGATTGGTCCTTTCAGATCGAGATTGTACATCATTTCTCCGTCCATATCTGCACAGACAAACCACATACCTTCCGCCTTCAGTTCTTCGATCGTCTTGCCGATGTTGGTTACTTTTGCAACCGGTGTGTAGTTCAATGCTCCTGCGGAGACTCTGGCTACGGTTGCTGTCAGTCCGACTGCTCTTCTTTTCGGGATCACAACGCCATGTGCCCCTGCAAGGTTTGCGGTACGGATGATCGCACCTAAGTTGTGCGGATCTTCGATGTTATCCAGGAAAATGATAAACGGTGCTTCGCCTTTGTCTTTTGCGTTCTGCAGAATATCAGAAATTTCTGCATACTCATAGGCCGCCGCACTTGCGATCACGCCCTGATGATGTCCCGTCTGAGAAAGCTGATCCAGACGTTCTTTTTTCACAAACTGAACGATCGTATCATGTTTTTTGGCTTCCCGCAGGATCGTTCTCACTGGACCGTCCTGACAGCCGTCCAGTACAAACAGTTTGTCGATCGTTTTGCCGGAGCGGAATGCTTCCAGCACGGCATTTCTGCCTTCTATGGTAAGTTCTTCGTATCTCATGCCTGTTCCTGACCTTTCTTTTTCTGACTTTCTGCCATATCAAGACCGGTCTTTATCAGCTCGATGATACGTTTCGTATCCTCTTTCAGATAAAGATATCCCATCAAGGCTTCCAGTCCGGTCGCTTTACGGTAATCTGCCACCGTTGCATTTTTTGCTTTTGTGTAAGACTTTGCATTGCGTCCGCGTTTGTATATCGTGATTTCCTCTTCGCTCAATACCGGCATCAGGTTTTCGATCATCTCTGCCTGAGCAGAAGCTTTGACGAGCTTTGATGCACGCTCATGCAGCTTCTGCGGCGGACAGTTCCCATGTTTGACCAGAAGTGTGCGGATCACCAGGTCAAAAATAGAATCTCCTATGTATGCCAGTGTCAGCGGGGAATAAGTTCTCAGATCCTGATCTTCCAGCTGAAATTCTTCTTTCAGGTATTCTACAAAAGAATCTATGCTCTTTTCCATTTTACTCCTTCTCTTGTGTCCTCAAGAACGATTCCTTTTTCCAGCAGTTCTGCACGGATCTCGTCTGCTCTCTGGAAGTTTCTCTCTTTTCTTGCCACCTGACGCTCTTCGATCAGTTTTTCAATCTCTTCATCCAGGATCTCTTCTTTGGTCTCGAAAACAAGTCCCAGGATATCGCCAAGCTCCAGAAGTTCATCCAGAAGACTCTGTACAAATGCTTTTGTGCCATCTTCATTCACGTTGCTGTTTGCAAGACGAACCAGCTCAAATACAACTGAAATGGCATCTGCGGTATTGAAGTCATCATCCATGGCATCATCAAATTTCTTTGCCAGGTTCTTTGCTTCTTCCAGTGCTGTCATCTCTTCTGCCGTCATCTCTGCCTCTTTTGCAGCTCCGGCATAATGTTTCAGGCTGTCTGCCGCATTACAGATACGTGCAAGTCCTGTTTTTGCAGACTCCATCAGATCAGCACTGAAATTCAGCGGACTTCTGTAATGTGCACTGAGCATGAAGAAACGCAGTACCTGGAGGTCATATTTCTCACTGATCTCACGCACGGTAAAGAAATTGCCAAGGGATTTGGACATTTTGCGGTTATCAATATTTAAGAACGCATTGTGCAGCCAGTATCTGGAAAAGATCTTGCCGTTGCAGCATTCGCTCTGTGCAATCTCATTCTCGTGATGTGGGAATACCAGATCCTCTCCACCTGCATGAATATCAATCTCTTCGCCCAGATATTTTTTCGCCATAACGGAACACTCGATATGCCATCCAGGACGTCCGTCGCTCCACGGAGACGGCCAGGACGGCTCGCCTTCTTTTTTCGGTTTCCACAGTACAAAATCCAGCGGATCTTCTTTCTGATCTTCTCCGGTTACCAGAAGAGAACGGTTTCCGGAACGCAGATCATCGAGGTTTTTATGGGAAAGTTTGCCATATTCTTCAAAACGACGTGTGCGGAAATATACGGTACCGTTTACGTTATAAGCATACCCTTTCTCGATAAGCGTGGAGATCATATCGATCATACCGTCAATTTCCTGTGTTGCCAGCGGATGTGTGGTGGCCGGTTTGACATTCATGCCTGCCATATCCTTTTTGCACTCTGCAATGTAACGCTCGGAAATCTCTTTTGCTGTCACGCCTTCTTCGTTTGCCTTTGCAATGATCTTGTCGTCAACATCGGTAAAGTTGGATACATAATTTACTTCATAACCTTTATGCTCCAGGTAACGTCTGACGGTATCAAACACGATCATCGGTCTTGCATTTCCGATGTGGATCAGATTGTATACAGTAGGACCGCATACATACATGCTGACTTTACCTTCCTGAAGCGGCACAAATTCTTCTTTCTGTTTGGATAAGGTATTATAAACTTTCATGGTTTTTCCTCTTTTCTTTTCGAACTTAACAGCCTGATATCCCGTGTTTTGACCCCGGATACCAAACCTGAAAATCTGTTCTAAGTCTATGCAAAATTTCGCGGTTTGTCAAGGTAAACCGCCCTTTGCAACGATTTCAGGCGAACTGCCCTTTGCAGCGATTTCGCCACTGTCATTTTCAGACAACTTCATTAAGAAATACCGACAGGCGGAACAGTTCTTCTGTCAGTTGTCCGATATCCATGCTGCAGAACATTTTCTTTTCTTTTTCTGACAGGTTTTCAACTCTTATCAGGCTTCCTCCTTCGATTCCTGTTTTTATAATGAAATATCCATTGTTTTCCGGGATAAGGCTGTCTGTCAGCCTGATTTTCCATTCCTGTTCTTTTTTTATTTTTAGGCAGCAGACAAAACGCTCCAGATGCACGATCCGTCCCATGATCGCCGGAACGTTTTCACTTTGGGCATATTGTTCCCATATTTGGGGGAATGCAGTAAATGTGCACTTTTCCTCACTTGCCCCAAACCAGTGAAGCACTGCCGGAAAGGCTTTTTTCTGCACGGCATCTTCCACTACAATCTCCCAGGCTTCTCTGTCTTTTTTAAGTGCCAGGAAATAGCCGCATATCTCTTTTTCTTTTCGGATCAGGATCAGGCTTCCCCCTTCGCATCCCACTTCCTGCATCCGCTGTTCAAAATAAGCAATATTGTGAACGGTATAAACTTCTGCCAGCTTTGAAAGCTGTTTTTCTGCAAAACACGCAAGTTCTGCAAGATCCTCTTTTTTTGCTTCTTCACAGAAAATGTCTCCGGAAACTTCCTGATCCGAATGTATCTGCCAATTTTCATCCGTTTCTGCTCTTCGCAGCACATCCGCTGTCACGGTCATTTTATTTTTTTCATAAATAAATCGAAAGCCAAACGGACGATAGATGGCTTCTGCGGCCGGCATCAGCCAAGTAAACGTCTCTTCTCTCCGGTACATTTCCTGAAGGGAAGCCTGTAAAAGCGAACGCATCATGCCCTGATGACGACAGTCGGCTCTCGTTGCCACTGCCACGATATAATTGGTCTTCACCTTTTCACCGCAGAACATCATTTCATATGGATTTAAATGCAAAGTTGCCAGAATCTCCTGTTTCTCGTTTTCCACCACAAAAATCTCATTTTCTGCTGCTTTTACACGAAAATAGTAATCCACAAACGCCGGACTGTCCTCATCAAAAATTTCTTCGTAAAGTTTTCTTGCCCTCTGGTTTTCCACGGCTTTTGCTGCTTTTCCGGAAGTTATCCCCATGCCAAGTCTCTTTACACACTTATCCACGGCATCCTCCACAACTTTTACACCCTTCTTCGGATGAGGCCGCCATCACGCTCCACTCTCTTATAGATGAGAGCATGCAGACCGCCTGGGAAGAAATCCCTTCTCCGCTTCCGGTAAATCCAAGCCCTTCTTCTGTCGTTGCTTTTACATTGACCTGATTTTTCTCAAGGCCCAGTGTCTTTGCAATATTCTCCGCCATCTGCGGAATGTACGGCAAAAGTTTTGGTCTCTGTGCGATCACGACCGCATCAATATTTTCTACTGCATAACCATTTTCTTCCAGCAGTGCTCCGACATGCTCCAGAAGTTTGATACTGGAAATGCCTTTGTATTTCGGATCCGTATCCGGGAAATGTTTTCCGATATCACCAAGGGCAGCCGCACCAAGCAGTGCATCCATGATCGCATGCAGCAACACATCTGCGTCAGAATGTCCAAGCAGACCTTTTTCCCATGGAATCTCAACTCCGCCCAGAATCAGTGCTCTGTTTTCTACCAGTTTGTGAACATCGTAACCTATACCAACTCGCATTGTCATTCTCCTTACTTTTGACTGTTTAAACACTTTTACAGTTACAATAACCAGACCGTGATTATGATAACGAAAAAGCTCTGCAAACATTTTGCAGAGCTTCGACAGTAGCGGAAGGGAGATTCGAACTCTCGACACTACGGGTATGAACCGTATGCTCTAGCCAACTGAGCTATTCCGCCATATTCTTTTTAATTTCATGGGACCTACAGGGCTCGAACCTGTGACCCTCTGCTTGTAAGGCAGATGCTCTCCCAGCTGAGCTAAGATCCCATGTCGTTTTTGTTTTGCAGTTCATCGCTTGACTGCTTCGCTATTATAATACGGATTGACGTAAAATGTCAACACCTTTTTTCAATTTTTTTTAATTTTTTGTTTTTTTGTTTTTTTCCTACATTTTACACATTTTTGCGTCACTTTTTCTTTTCTGAAACGTTTTTATATATAGAAACATCTCTATAGAGTCTCTCCCCTTCTTGCTGTGCCTGCCGGTGCAGGGCTTTGATCTTTCGAAGTGCCTGTTTCTGGCTGCCAGCCAGTTTGGTTAAAAAAATTTCCGGTCTTATGATTCCGGAACGATACCGCAGCTCGTATTCTTTCAGGCTGGTCCACCAGTAATCTTCCGGCATCTGCACATAATTGTACCTTACCGGCAGAAAATGGAATGCTATTCCAAGCTGCATGATCTGTTTCATATCATATCCTTTCAGCCATTCATATTCGATCTGAAATTTTTCTTTGCTTTCCGGAAATCTCTTTCTGTAATGTTCCTGAAACTGCTGCTTTGTTTTCTGCATCGCCAGACGGATCTTTTTTCTGCCATCTGCCGTTGCGAGAATATAGGCCTCATAATCCAGCACACAATATGCATATACATTGATCTTCAGATCCTGTATCGCATTCAGGAGCATATCCAGGAAACGCTTTTTTTCAATTTCATTTCCAAACACCGGACCAGAACTGGTTTCTCCGAAAGTGATACAGCAGACCTGCTGACAGATATTACGATTGGCACCTTTTTCCTGAATATACATACTTTTTCTCCTCCCTCATGCCGCACGTTTCTTTTTTCGATTTTTGTCGTGCGTGCCATAACTTTACTACAGCATTTCACCTATTTCAACCCATTTTATACCTGTGACACGCATGGATACTTCGAACGTTTTTTCTGCGTATCCTCTGCTTTTTGTACTCTTTTTTTTAATCGATATTCGCAAAATGTGTCATATCCTGTCGACAGAAAATCGCTGTTCTTTGAAAATCCGGAAAACATTCTGCTGTTCCTGGTGTAAAGCTTACATGATGGATATTACTTTTTCTTCATCTCAGTATCAAAAAAGTTCCAGAAAGTCAATATCACTTTCTGGAACTTTTTTATCACGTTTTCGGTGTTCGGCGTGTCAATAAGTCTAAAGTGCTCATTTGTGGCAGGCACAATCGCAGTTCAGACTTTTGACGCTTACATTATATTATCTGAAATCTTATTTAAAGTAAGCAACTCCGGATTCAAAGATCTTCATATCCTGCTCGCCAAAGATATTGATCGCAACGGAATCTCCTCTTCTCTCTGCATGAGCCATCTTACCAAGCACACGTCCGTCCGGGCTTGTGATACCTTCGATTGCATAGTAGGAACCATTGACATTCCATTCTTCGTCGTTAAGCTGAACATTGCCGTCTGCATCCACGTAACGTGTTGCGATCTGGCCGTTTTCATAAAGTTTTTTGATCCATTCTTCGCTTGCCACGAAACGTCCCTCGCCATGCGATGCCGGACTGCAGTAAGTTGCTCCGAGCTCTGCCTGTGCCAGCCATGGGGATTTGTTTGTCACAACTTTTGTATAGACCATCTTGGAAATATGACGACCGATGGTGTTGTAGGTCAGTGTCGGAGAATCCGGTGTCTGACCGGTGATCTTTCCGTAAGGAACCAGTCCCAGTTTGATCAGTGCCTGGAATCCGTTACAGATACCAAGGGCCAGTCCGTCCCGCTCTTCCAGAAGTCTGGTAACGGCTTCTTTCATCTTTGCATTCTGGAATGCTGTTGCGAAGAATTTTGCGGAACCATCCGGTTCATCACCTGCTGAGAATCCGCCCGGGAACATGATGATCTGTGCCTGATCGATCGCTTTTGCAAAAATATTGACAGAATCACGGATATCTTCTGCTGTCAGGTTTTTGAATACTTTGACATCCACTTCTGCACCTGCACGTTCAAATGCCTTTGTGCTGTCGTATTCGCAGTTTGTACCTGGGAATACTGGAATAAATACGCGAGGTTTTGCCACTTTATGTTTGCATACATAAACGCTTCCTGCATGATAGCAGCCGTTCTCGTCGATCGTGCCGCCATCTGCTGCCTGCTGTGCTTCTATGCTCTCCGGTGCCGGTCCGTCGTTTTTCTCTGCTCCGGATACGGTTTTAAATACCTTCTCCAGCGTACCTTTCCATGCAGTCAGAGCCTCTTCCATTGTAACTTTTACATCCCCATAGGAAAGCACTGCATCGTCTTCTACTTCACCAATCACAACGCCTGCGATCGTAAGCTCTGCCACTTTATCTGCCGGTACTTCTGCTACGATGCTTCCGAAATCTGCTGCAAAGAGGTCTTCTTTTGCTACCTGTGCATCGATCTTGACACCTTTGTGGTTACCAAATGCCATCTTGCTGACAGCTGCTGCCAGACCATTTCCGTCCAGTGCATAGGCAGATACGATCCTGCCTGCTTTAACATCTTCAAAGAATTTATGATACTGATCCATGATCTTCTCATAATCCGGAAGATCATAAGCATCACGCTCGATTTTCAGCAGAACCAGTTTGTTTCCCGCTTTTTTCAGTTCCGGTGTAATCATGGTCTTGTCACTTGCCACATCTACAGCAAAAGATACCAGTGTCGGCGGAACATCGATCTCATTGAAGGTTCCGGACATACTGTCTTTTCCTCCGATGGACGGCAGTCCAAATCCGAGCTGTGCATCGTATGCACCAAGCAGTGCCAGGAACGGCTGGCTCCATCTTGCCGGATCTTCGGTCATACGACGGAAGTACTCCTGGAAAGTGAAACGGATCTTGCTGAAATCTCCGCCGCCTGCAACGATACGTGAAACGGACTCGATCACAGCGTAGATTGCTCCATGATACGGGCTCCAGCTTGACAGATACGGATCAAAACCGTAGCTCATCATCGTTACAGTGTCTGTCTTGCCTTCCAGTACCGGAAGTTTTGCAACCATTGCCTGTGTCTCTGTCAGCTGATATTTACCGCCGTACGGCATCAGCACAGAGCCTGCTCCGATGGAACTGTCAAACATTTCCACAAGACCTTTCTGTGAACAGCAGTTCAGATCAGCCAGCATGGAGAGCCATTTTTCTTTTACATCTGTTACTTCCGGTTTTGTGAAATATTTATTTTCCTGTGAAGGAATCTCTGCTTTTACATCGGTCTCCTGATGTGCACCGTTTGTATCCAGGAATGCTCTGGAAATATTTACGATTTCTTTGTCTCTCCAGATCAGGACAAGACGCGGGGATTCTGTGACAACTGCCACTTCTACTGCTTCCAGGTTTTCTTCGTTTGCGTATTTCAAGAATTCCTCAACATCTTTCGGATCTACGACAACAGCCATACGTTCCTGAGATTCGGAGATGGCGATCTCGGTTCCGTCAAGACCTGCGTATTTTTTCGGCACTTTGTCAAGGTAGATGTTCAATCCGTCTGCTAATTCTCCGATCGCTACGGATACACCGCCTGCACCAAAGTCGTTACACTTTTTGATCAGTCTGCTGACTTCCGGACGGCGGAACATTCTCTGGATCTTACGTTCGGTCGGTGCATTTCCTTTCTGTACTTCTGCTCCGCACACTTCGATGGAAGCTTCGGTGTGGACTTTGGAAGAACCGGTTGCACCGCCGATACCGTCACGGCCGGTACGTCCGCCAAGCAGAATGATGATATCGCCCGGATCAGATGTCATTCTCTTTACATCTTTACGCGGAGCGGCACCCATAACAGCTCCGATCTCCATTCTCTTTGCAACGTAATCCGGATGATAGATTTCTTTGACATATCCGGTTGCAAGACCGATCTGGTTACCGTAGGAACTATAGCCGTGTGCTGCCTCACGTACCAGTTTTTTCTGTGGGAGCTTACCTTTGAGTGTTTCTTTAACAGAAACGGTCGGATCCGCCGCACCGGTCACACGCATTGCCTGATATACATAGGTACGCCCGGAAAGCGGATCTCGGATTGCACCGCCAAGACAGGTTGCCGCACCACCGAAAGGTTCGATCTCGGTCGGATGATTGTGTGTTTCGTTCTTAAAGTTAACCAGCCATTCTTCTGTCTTTCCGTCAATCTCAACCGGAACTACGATACTGCAGGCATTGATCTCATCGGATTCTTCCTGGTCATCGAGTTTTCCTTCTTTTTTGAGTTTACGCATTGCCATCAGTGCCAGATCCATCAGACATACGAATTTATCTTCTCTTCCTTTGAAGATCTCTGCACGGTCAGCCAGATATTTCTGATAGGTGCCTTCGATCGGCTCACGGTAATATCCATCGGTAAATGCAACATTCTTCAGTTCTGTTGAGAATGTTGTATGACGGCAGTGATCAGACCAGTAGGTATCCAGAACACGGATCTCGGTCATGGACGGATCTCGGTGTTCTTCGGATTTGAAGTAATTCTGGATATGTAAAAAGTCTTTGAAGGTCATTGCAAGATTCAAAGAATCGTACCGTTTCTTCAGTTCTGCCTCCGGCATATCCTGAAATCCGTCCAGAATCGCCACATCTGCAGGCTCTTCAAATTTTGCAACCAGCGTTTCCGGTTTTTCCATGCCAATTTCCCGGGAATCAACCGGATTGATGCAGTGATGTTTGATAGCTTCGAACTCTTCATTGCTCACTTCGCCTTCGATCACATACGTGGTGGCAGAACGGATCACCGGTTCTTCCTCTTCATTCAGGAATTTCACACACTGTACTGCGGAATCTGCTCTCTGGTCAAACTGTCCAGGAAGAAATTCTACAGAAAAGGCGCGTGCATTCTCTGCCATCTCGAAACTTTCTTTGTAAAGGGTATCTACCGGCGGTTCTGCAAAAACGGTCTTGCATGCTTTTTCAAAAACATCATCCGATATATTTTCCACATCATAACGAATCAGTACTCTGACTCCGGTCAGTCCGGATACTCCCAGATATTTACGGAGTTCATGCCGAAGATCCTTTGCCTGTACAGCAAAAGCCGGCTTCTTTTCCACATATACTCTTCTTACGCTGCTCATAAGTTCCTCCATGCTCTGTATTGGTTGGTTAGTTACCTGTCTGCTATTGTATCACCTGACAGATTTTCTGACAAGTCGTATTTTAGTGCTCGTATTCTGAAAGCTCCCAGAAACGCCCGAGTTTGTCTGCTACATTACTCCGGCTGCAATACTCACACTCCTCCCATTCTCTCGGAAACATCTTCCGGTATTCACTTTTCGCAAAGCGTTCGTCAAGCAGCAGCACTACGCCCCGATCCTGTGCGGTGCGGATCACTCTTCCCGCGGACTGCAGAACTTTGTTCATCCCCGGATAGCGATAGGCATAGGCAAAACCGTCCTCGTTTCTTCCATCATAATACTGTTTGAGAATCTCACGTTCCCGGCAGATTTGCGGAATACCGGTTCCGACGATGATTGCTCCGATCAGACTGTCCTCTTTCAGGTCGATCCCTTCTCCAAAAATCCCGCCCATCACACAGAATCCCAGAAGTCCCTCGTCCTCTTTTCGCTTCTGCTCAAATTCATGCAGAAATGCCTCTCTTTCCTCCTCAGTCATTCCGGATGTCTGGCAGATACAGCGAATACTGCTATCCAGCTGCGGCCCGGTACACGCCATTACATCCTGAAGCATACGATAGGACGGAAAAAATGCCAGATAATTTCCCTTTTTCTGCATGACCATCTGTTTGATATAAGCTGCGATCCGCATATATTCTTCCTGACCTCTTCTTGTATAACGGCTGCTGACATCCGTTCCGATCAGAACAGCACGTTTTTTGGGATCAAACGGAGACCTGGCATAGATTGCATAATCGTCCTTCGCCTCACTTAGCAGACTGATGTAATACTGCACCGGAAGAAGCGTTGCCGAGAAAAAGACAGCTGCGTTCGCTTTGTCCAGACATTTCTGGATGTTTGCCGATGTATCCACACAGTAGAGACGCACTAAAAAACTTCCGTCCGGTGCATAGTACGTGTAGATCACATAATGATCATCCACCAGATCATAAATATTCAGGAATTTAGAAACTTCAAAATAAAATTCCAGCAATTTTTCATGCACTTCTCCATCCGGTTCCTCTTCCAGAAAATCTTCCAGTTCACCACAAAGATTCATCAGCGGCAGGATCAGCTCACTTATATTTTTTCGTATCTGATAATCTTCGCATTCCCGCTTCCATTCCAGAAGAACCCGGTTGCATTTTTCCAGCGTACGGCCGATTTTTCTGCTTTTGCTTTTTAGCAGGCGGCGAATTTCAAGAAATCGCTCTTTGCAAAGACTTGCACTGTACATTTCCCGTCCTCGTTCCACCAGATTGTGTGCCTCATCGATCAGAAACAGATACTCTCCTTTTATATTGTCCCCAAAAAAACGCTTCAGCCTTGCATTCGGATCAAATACATAATTATAGTCACAGATCACGGCATCCACCCACATCGAAAGATCCAGCGTCATCTCATAGGGGCAGACTTTCCATTTTTCGCTCTGTTTCCAAATGGCTTCCCGGTCAAACACCTCGGTCTCATTCAGCATTTCAAAAACTGCTTCGTTCACCCGGTCATAATGCCCTTTCGCATACGGACATTCGATCGGATTGCATTTTACCTCTTCCAGTGGACAGATCTTTTCTTTTGCTGTCAGCGTCAGTACTTTATAGCGAAGCCCTTTGCCTTTTAAAACAGAAAAAGCTTCTTCTGCAACGGTCCTTGTGACCGTCTTCGCCGTCAGATAAAAAATCTTTTCACCAAGATTTTCACCGACTGCTTTTACCGTTGGAAAGACCGTGGATATGGTTTTGCCGACACCGGTCGGTGCCTGGATAAAGAGTTTCTTCCTGTGTGCGATTGTCCGGTATACAGCTGCCGCCAGCTGTTTCTGCCCTTCCCGGTAAGGAAACGGAAAAACACAGGCATGGATGCTTTCCTGCCGACACGTTTTCCATTTCACCTGCATTTCACACCACTTGCAGTATTGCTCCGTCAATTCATCAAACCAGCTTTTCAGCTCTTTTACTGAAAACTCCTGCACAAAACGCCGAATCTCTTCTGTTTCCAGATTGCAGTATGTCATCTGCACCGAAATCACATCCAGTTTCTGCTCACTTCCGTAAATCGCCGCATAACACTTCGCCTGTGCCAGATGCAGTAGATCCGGCTTTTCCATAGCATCCAGACTGCGGTACACCCCTTTTATCTCATCCACCGTGATCCGCCCGTCCTGTTCCAGGATACCGTCTGCCCGTCCTTCTACGAAAAGTGTAAACGTTTCTTTTACAATCTCGGCCTTCAGAGAAACTTCCGGTCGGTATCCGGCTCCCATGCTGCCCTGTATTTTCCTGTGTATCCGGCTTCCGAGCTGCATGGCTTCCTTATCTGCCATACCGCCCTTTCCGCCGTCAATGTCGCCGCTGTGCAGCAAAAACTCCACCAGCGAACGTACCGATATCCGAAACTTTTCCACTTTACTCCCTCCCATACTGATTCTGCAAAAAAATTGCTGCAGGACAAAGCTCTGTCTTTTGGACTCACTTCGTACTGCAGCATTTTTATGATCGGAATATGATCTCAGATCATATGCTCTTCTTTATGCACATGCGTATTTACATAACACATTTTCAAAAGCGTTATTTTTACCGCCATATTTTACGGTTAATTCTCTTGACAAATCCAGACTCAGCACTCCCAGCATAGATTTGGCATCAATGATTATCCTGTTATAAAATACATCAATGTCAAAATCACACTTTTCAGCGGCATGAACAAATTCCTTGACTTCTTCATATTCCGTAAGTTTGATTTTCTTTTCCAACATAATCTGCATCCTCCTGTTCTGCGAAATGTTGTGTCTCGAAATCATTCCCGCAATCTCTGCAAGAAAAATCTCTTTGTTTTTACATTGCACGTATTATGACACCAAGCTCTTTATTTGTCAATGTGATTTTTTACGTTTTTTATGTAAAAAACAACAAAAAAAGCAACATTTTGACAGGATACAACGCTTCTATTTGGAAAAAAGTGCACATTTTTCTTCTTTTTTAAGGTGCTCCGTCTGATATGGGCGGTATTTTAATGGCAGAAGCTGCTGCTGCAATTTTTCATTTTTTCGTTCCTGAATCGCAATCGTATCAAAGAAAATCTGCCATCCCCGGCTCATTTCTTTCTCGTTATCGGACAATTTCAGTTTTGTTTCATCGAAAGCTTCGATGTGTTCCCAGATTACCCATTCCTTTCCTGCTTCATGCACCAGCATCGCCTGATGCGTCTTGTCATAGATCATAAAATGCTCCATTGGAAAACGGTCTGCAAAATGCTCCCCGATCAACGCCAGAACCTGTGCCTGCGGTGCGATCACAGAAAACAGAATCCCCTTTTCCAGCTCCCGGAATCTCAGAAATTCACAACAGTGCCCTGCCTCCCTCCCGGTTTTTCTCGCCATCCGGAAAATGCGAAAAATGGTCGGATGCTCCAGTGCATGGATGAGCTTTTTCCCGGTATGCAGTGCCAGCACAATCATTCTGTAGATGTCATCTGCTTTTTGATCATCCGCTGAGAGGAGAGCCTGATAGAGAGCTTCAAAATCTTCTAGGTACATTTTTCGATTCAGAGTGCGAAGTACCTTATCTGCCTTCTCTGCATCCGGTCCCACCTCCAGGCAGTCTGTAAAAAACTCGGGCTGATATCCTTTTTTCAGGGCAAGTTTTACATTTGCATGTCCCAGTCTACTGTCCCACGCATCATAAACCCCGGTCAGGATCCCGCACACACTGTCCTCGCACAAAAATACGGTCATACTATCCA
>NZ_WQNP01000074.1:0-809 GCF_018783905.1 Ruminococcus sp. MCC718 | reverse complement strand
CCGAGATAATGTAGACCCTCACGAGTTCTACTTACTGCTTTATCGTGTATGCTTTGGATTGACCGAAATCATATCTACTCGCAAGTTCTTGTACACTCCACAGTCGTAAATTCCCGAAATAGCCTTCGGTACATACCTACGTTCGCGTTTATTTATGCAACTTCGTAAGTCATGGCATCTCTCAAATTAAGTGCAGCATTGAAATCTCTGTCTTCGACATAACCGCAACTGCATTTAAACATTCTATCTGAAAGCTTTAAATCTTTTTTGACAGTGCCACAGCAGTGACAGGTTTTAGATGACGGATACCATCTGTCTACTACCCGAAGTTCGATTCCATTTTCATTGCATTTAGCTTGAAGCTTTGTTCTAAATCCATAAAACTTCTGTGAAGCAACAGCTTTTGAAAGATGTCTGTTTTTCATCATACCTTTTACATTCAAATCTTCAATCGTAATGTAGGATGGTTTGGTTTTTACTATCTCTGCGATTGTTTTATTGATGTAATCAGTACGAATATTATCTATCCTATGATGAAGTTTCTGTACCTTAAACTTTTGTTTTTGTATATTTGTTTTTTGAGTGGACTCTCCTTTCTTTAAATTTTCATACTTTCGAGAAAGACTTCTCTGTTCTCGAATAAGCTGTTTTTCAAGTTTCTTTAATCTTGCAGATCTGTTAATGTTCTTATAAGTTTTACCATTAGAAACAGTGGCGAAATCCTTTAACCCAAGATCAATGCCAATTCCTTCATTGGAATTATCAGCTGTCTTGTTATCCGGCAGTTCTACAAGAACTGAAACATAGTA